>WTHD01000428.1 GCA_011523265.1 Candidatus Binatota bacterium | reverse complement strand
TGAAGGGACGCCACCGGCCGTGCACGTTCCTATGCGTGAAATCACCTTGACTTCGCCACCGGCCCCTCAGGGCCAGGGCCTCGAACCCGCTTCGGAGACCACTCCGAGAAGTATCACCGTGTATGACACCTCCGGAGCCTATACCGACCCGGCCGTCTCGATTGACATCCGTCAGGGGCTTGCGCCCGTCCGGCAAGACTGGATAGTCGCCCGGGGGGACTCGGAAGAACTTGAGGGCAGTTCGTCAGACTACGGCCGCTTCCGTGCTGCCGACCGTTCACTCGCAGCAATTCGATTTCCGCACCTCAGTCGTCCGCGACGCGCCCTGCCTGACTGTAACGTGTCCCAGATGCACTATGCGCGCAAAGGCATCGTGACACCGGAGATGGAATATATTGCCATCCGTGAAAACCAGGCCCGGGAGCAACTGCGCGAGCGGGCCGAGGTGAATGGCAACGGCCTCAGCGCTGTCGCGCATCAGCATCCGGGCAATGCCTGGGGGGCCAGTATTCCCCAGACGATTACGCCTGAATTTGTGCGTGACGAGGTCGCCAGAGGCCGGGCGATTATCCCGGCCAATATCAATCACCCCGAGTTGGAGCCGATGATTATCGGCCGGAATTTCCTGGTCAAGATCAACGCCAATATCGGGAACTCGGCGGTCGCGTCTTCAATCGATGAGGAAGTCGAGAAAATGATCTGGGCGATTCGCTGGGGGTCGGATACGGTCATGGATTTATCCACCGGTCAAAACATCCACGAAACTCGCGAGTGGATTCTGCGCAACGCCCCGGTTCCGATTGGGACGGTCCCCATCTACCAAGCCCTGGAAAAAGTGGACGGTAAGGCAGAAGAGCTAACCTGGGAAATCTACCGTGACACCCTGATCGAACAGGCTGAGCAAGGTGTCGACTACTTCACGATTCATGCCGGGGTGTTGCTGCGCTATGTCCCGCTGACGGCCAAGCGCCTGACCGGCATTGTCTCGCGCGGCGGGTCGATTTTGGCCAAGTGGTGTCTCGCCCATCACCAAGAAAACTTCCTGTACACCCACTTTGAAGAGATCTGCGAAATCATGAAGGCTTACGATGTATCATTCAGCCTGGGCGACGGCCTGCGTCCCGGTTCTATTGCCGACGCGAACGACGAAGCGCAATTCGGCGAGCTGGAAACCCTGGGCGAGTTGACCAAGATTGCCTGGCAGCACGAGGTTCAAACCATGATCGAAGGCCCGGGGCATGTGCCTATGCATCTCGTCCAGGCCAACATGGAAAAGCAGATTGCCGCCTGCCATGAGGCTCCGTTCTATACGCTCGGGCCGCTGACGACCGATATCGCTCCCGGCTATGACCATATTACATCCGGTATTGGGGCGGCCATGATCGGCTGGTTCGGCTGCGCTATGCTGTGTTATGTGACGCCCAAGGAGCATCTCGGGCTCCCGGACCGAGAGGACGTCAAAGCAGGGGTGATTGCCTATAAGATCGCGGCCCACGCGGCTGACTTGGCCAAAGGTCATCCTGGAGCACAAGCCCGCGATAACGCGCTCTCACAAGCCCGCTTCGAGTTCCGCTGGGAGGACCAGTTTCACCTTTCCCTTGACCCCGAAACGGCCCAACAGTTCCACGATGAGACACTGCCCGCCGCAGGAGCCAAGGTGGCCCATTTCTGCTCCATGTGCGGTCCACATTTCTGTTCCATGAAAATTACGCAGGACGTGCGGGACTACGCGGAACGCAAGAACATGGACGAACAGGCGGCGTTGGAGGCGGGTCTGCAAGAGAAGGCAGAAGAGTTTCGCCAGGGAGGCTCGGAACTATACCGTCAGGACCGTCAGGCGCGCTGACCCGGGCGCTCAGCCCTGAAGCCCTTGCGTAGAGCCCGGACCGCCTTGATGACCCCAGCCATGCTGGTTGCTTTTTCCGCCCTGGCAATCTGTGCCAGGGCGTCGCGTTCGGCTTTGCTCAATCCGTTTTTCTGTTGGAGAGAAGCACTCCGGATGAACTGCTGCCACGGTGAGACGCTGGGCGCAACCGGCTTGGCCTTGCCCAGCAGCGAGCGTACGCGCGGATTCGCCAAAAGGTAGAGGTCCTGGGCGTTGAGTTTCAGGGCGGTTGATAATTTTTCGACAACGCGCTGACTCGGGTGGCGCATACCGCGCTCCAAATACCCGATATAATTCGCTCGAACGCCGACTTTTTTTGCGACCGTTTCCTGTGTCAGGCCCAATTCACGGCGACGACCTTCGATCACTCGCCCAAAACTTCTAGTAGCCATGCTCTATGACCTCCCTGCCCCCGCTGGGTACAAAACGCGTTGCCAGATGTAGCATACTTATGGGAGTGACGCAAAAGAGAAGGTAAGGACGCGCACTGTGAGAGATATCACTCTCAGCGTGGTTTGTCGTTGGATTCGTGAGAGGAGCAGGGAAGTTCAGAAGGAAAGAAACGGCCCACGCAAAAGAGCCCGCACTAAGGCGGGCTCCTGTATGGTCGCACGGTGACTCGAACACCGGACCTCTTGCATGTGAGGCAAGCGCTCTAGCCTGCTGAGCTATGCGACCCTAATAGAGACTTCCTAGCATGGCAATGAGACTTGTGTAAGAGGGAGCGTCGGTATCAGGAGGCGGAAGAACTCGCCGATTGAGACGAACTTTCACTGGTCGAAGAGGGGCTGGGGCTCTTGGCGTCGCTCTTGGTCTCGCTGCTTTTGGACTCGCCATTCTTCGTATCGTCCGAGCTGGGCGATTTTGCACCGTTCTTGCCATAATCGGTCGCGTACCAGCCGCTGCCTTTGAGATGAAAGGAAGACCGGGAGATCAGTTTGGTGACAGCCGTCCTCTTGCCGCAGTGCGGGCACAGAGAGCGTTTGAGCGGTTCGTCGGTAATACGCTGGGAGACTTCAAATTCCTCATCACATTTTTTACAGGCGTATTCGTAGATCGGCATGACCACAGGCCTCCAAATCCCCAAGGGATTATCCTACCACGGAACGCTAATCATCCCCCTATTGATTGTCAAGGCGACGGCCGGCACCAGGCTTAGCGTAGCGCAAGGGACAGATCGACCAGGCTTTGGACCAGAAAGATCTGGAGAAACTGGATAAAGAGCATGAGTAGCAGTGGCGTCAGATCAATCGCGCCGATGACCGTTGGAAACGGCAGGAGACGCCGCAGGGCATAGAGGACGGGGTCGGTGACAGAACAGAGAAAACGGACAATGGGGTTATAGGGGTCAGCGTTGACCCAGGACAGGACAATGCGAATAACCAAGATCCAGAAATAGAGCCAGAGTAAAGAGCCCAGAATGCTGGCCACTGCTTGCAAAAGATTTCCGAGAATAAACATCTTCTTGTCTTTCCTCCCCTCAGCCTCGTCCGAGTTCGCGTGACCGACGCGTGGCCGCAGCCACTGCGGCACCGACGGTCTTGGAGAAGGCGCCGGTTTCGAGGCGTTTGAGACCGGCCAACGTCGTGCCACCGGGCGAGGTGACCATTTCGCGGAGTTCCCTGGGACTCTGTTTTGTCTCCTTGAGCATGGCGACCGCGCCTTCCAGGGTTTGGAAGGTGAGGCGTTCGGCAACCGCCAAGCTGAGACCCGCCTTGATACCCCCGGCAATCAGTGCTTCCGCGAACAAATACACATAGGCTGGCCCACTGCCGCTCAGTCCGGTGACCGGGTCGAGCAGTTTCTCGTCTTGGACGGCTAACGCATCGCCAACACCCCGAAAGAACCTCAGGGCAAGTTTTTCGTCCGCGGCTTTCGCTTTTGTCCCACGGACAACAACCGTCATGCTTTTCCCCAGCAGGGCCGGCGTATTCGGCATGACCCGAATCACTCGGGCATCTCCGCCCAGGCCCTTTTCCAAACGGGTCAGCGTGACGCCGGCGGCAATGGAAATAAAGCGTTTTGTCGGGGTGACAACAGGCTGGATTTCAGCCAAGACCTGATCGATGATTTGTGGCTTGACCGCCAGCACGATGGTCTGTGCTTGCTGCACAACGGTGCGGTTCTCCCGTGTGCCCTCGACCTGATAGCGACGTTTGATTTTGCGCAGCTGGGCGGGCAGGGTATCGCTGACGATAATCTCTGGCGGGGTGTAGAGCTGGGCGTTAATGAGGCCCTTAATCAGTGCCCCGGCCATATTCCCCGCACCAATAAACCCAACCTTTTTCATCCTGGTCCTTCCTCTTCTCGCCTTACGCGATAGGCGTTGTCACCGCTCGCCAAAAATCGCTCGTCCAACCCGGACGATAGTCGCCCCCTCTTCAATGGCAACCGTGAAATCCTGCGTCATGCCCATTGAGAGCTCACGCAGCGGCATCCTGGCCACTCCTAGTCTAGCATAGCGCTCCCGCAGCCGCGCCAGGGTCCGAAAATAGGGACGTGCCTCGTTCGGGTCTGAGACTGCCGGCGGAATAGCCATCAAGCCGTCGATCTGGAGATGAGACAAGGAACTGACCCCTTCGAGCAGGACATCGAGAGCATCCGGCTGCACGCCGGCCTTGGTCTCCTCTGCGGCAAGATTTACCTCGACCAAGGCGTGCACCGTTCTGCCTTGTTTTGCGCCCTGCCGGTCCAGTTCCGTGGCCAGTGAGAGGCTATCAAGGGAATGAATGAGTCGAAACAGTGAGACGGCGGCCTTGGCCTTGTTACGCTGAAGATGACCGATGAGATGCCAGTTTGCCGACTCTGGAATAGTATGAATCTTGCGCTGCGCTTCCTGAACGTAGTTTTCGCCGATATCGGTTGCTCCGGCTCGTAAGGCGGCCCGTACGATCTCGGGTCCTTTTGTCTTGGCCGCACACACGAGCGTGATCTCGTCCGCACGCCGCCCCGCGCGCTCGGCGGCACGGGCAACCTGCTCGGATACGCGGGCATAATTGCTGGCTATATCATCCATGACTTTTTCCTGCCGTGAGCGCTACGCTGGGAGCAGACCGACCGCGCGCAGGGCGGTTGTGACCTCGTCCATGGGCAAGCCAATAATATTGGTGTGCGAACCGGAGACCTGAGCGACAAGGTCGCGTCCCTTGCCTTGAATGGCATAGGCGCCAGCCTTGTCAAAGGGCTCTCCGGTGGCGAGATAGGCGGTCACCTCCGACTCTGACAGCTCCTTAAAGGTGACCTGACTGGTGACAACCTCGGCGGCGGTCGTCTTGCCGGCTGGGTCCAATATGACAAAGGCGGTCATGACTTGGTGGAGGTGCCCCGAGAGGGTGGTCAGCATCCGTCGCGCGTTGTCCAAATTTATCGGCTTACCGAAAACCTGGCCTTCCAACACGACTATGGTATCGGCGGCCAAGATCCAGAAA
>WTHD01000434.1 GCA_011523265.1 Candidatus Binatota bacterium | reverse complement strand
ATTGACATGTATCCCGTATTGCATCCGCCTCTCCTGTTATTTCGGCGTGAACTCGGAAAGCGCCTGGATGGACGTTAGCGCGCCCAGCCGAACCCGGTCAAGGGAAAAAGCGTTAAGCCATATGGTCAGCTTGCCTTTCAGCAGGACGGTCCGGCACTCCGGAGCCAGTCCCCGACCACAATCATCCAGCCCACGCCAATAATCGAGCCAAAGGTAATGGTGAAAAAGAGCCTGAGTTCAAGGAGATGACACGGTCAAGCGCCATTCCCTCTCTTAGATGTCAGAGTGGAAGGGAAGTCGGCCGACACTCAAGAAGGACCTTGAAGAGTGTACGCTGAAACCGTACGCTTGGAGATGTGACTGTACGCTCTATCCGACACAGGGGTTTACGTCGGCTTATTGAGAACAACGACCCACGGTTTTTGAGACACGACTTGGCTAATCGGATTCGCAGGATTTTGACGGTGCTCATTCTGGCTGACGATTTGGACAGCTTTATTGATAATGCCCCTCGCGGCTGGCGTGTCCACCGACTCTCAGGTGACCGGCAGAATGAATGGAGCGTTTCAGTATCCGGCAATTGGCGAATCACGTTTGAAGAAGAGGACGACACTATTAACCATTTGAACTTGGAGGATTACCACTGATGGAGGCCAACGGCATCAAAGTGAACATGACCCCTTCTCACCCAGGTGACTTCATCCGCGCCGAGGTCATTGAAGAGCTGGGGCTGAGCATCACAAAAGCGGCCGCAATTCTTGGTGTACGACGAGCAACACTTTCGGCAGTCTTGAACGCCAAGGCCGCCTTATCACCGGAGATGGCATTTCGTGTCGAACAGGCATTTGACGTGAGCATGGACCTACTCCTACGAATGCAGGCCTGGTATGACGCGTCGCAGATGCGTGCCCGAGCGCATGAAATCAGCGTTAGGCGTTATGAGCCTGTCTGAGGAAAACCCACCCCGCCGCTACGCGGCACAAAGAGGAAACGTGTCCAGCTGTTTTGTTTGACTGGAGGATACGTTTCCTCTTTCCCTCCGAGGAGGGGAGGTTTAGCGGTACAGCGGTTGCAGGTCCTGGGCGAGTTCCGCCAGGTCGGGGGGACCGACGATGATGCCGTCTTTGACAATCTGTTCGCCGTCGAGCCAGAGCGATTGCTTTGACAGCACGGCGTCGGGATGGTTCTCGCCGCCGCCGGGCATCCAGAACGGCAGGCCCAGGCCGACCGCGTTATAGCCCAATACGCGCTGGTCCTCAAGAAAACAGTTGCCCGTGTAGCGCGCGGCAGGATGGATGCCGCAGGTGAAGTGAATGATATAGCCCAGTCCCTCGCCGCTGGCCCGCCGCAACGAGCGTTCCAGCACGGTTCCCTCGGCCACACCGCCCGACACCTCCTGCACGGTGCCGTCTATGGTCAGGCTGATCGGCTCTTCCAGCGGGGTGTAGTACTCGTGGAAGACGGTGTCGAACTTCACCACGCCTTTGACCGAGTCTTCCTTGGGCATGATCATGACCGTGCCGGGGACAAACAGGGCACCCGGTCCGTCGGCACGACCCGTGCCCATGGCCATGGGTTCACCAATGGTGAAGGTGACGTCCGTCCCGACCGGATTGGTAATCCGGCCCTGGGCGCCTTGTTTCTCCACCAGCAGGGCGTCAAAGGCTTGGGTGACGGTGAACAGGGTATCCAGATTGACCTTGCCGAAGAGCCTGACCGTGGACTCGGCGTTCAGGCCCGCGGCCAGATAATAGCGGGTGCGCTTGTTCTGCATGGCTGCGTCAAACGCATTCGAGCCGGCCATATAGGGGAAGGCCAGGTCTATCCATACGTCACAGTTCGTAACCGCCGCCCGGACCGGATCGGAGATATAGGGGTCGCCCAGCGCGCCCTGAAAGGGCAGTTGCGGAGCAATGAGCAGGGCCACCGGCGTATCCAGACTGCGGGCCGCGTTCTGGATGGCCTCAACCGTCTGCATATCCGAAGCCGTGTCGGCAGTGATCAGCACAGTCTCGCCCGACTGTACCAGCAGGACATCACGGATCATCGCGTCCGCGGCTTGGGTGAGTTCCGGTCCGAGATTGGTAATCACGCTGCTACCCTCCTGTGTCCGGCCCGTGCCGTGGTGGGCCTACTCGGCTTCGAGGCGTTCGAGGTAATAGTTGGCGATACTATGAATGGCGACCTCAAAGCGGGACATGGGTCCGGGCTTGAAATACTTGGAGTCCATACCCTGCTGAAGCGACTTGATCATCGAGATGTCTTCGGCCAGGAACTCCTTGAGAAAATCGTCATAGATGCGCACCTTGTCCCGAAAATCGGGCAGCTCGAAATGCTGCTTGGGAAAGAGCTGGTACGAAACACCGACCGTTTTATCGACGCTCTCGCCCGGCCAGACCGACATAAAGCACAGGAAGTCGTGACGCGGAAACCAGGGGATATTCGGCCGCAGATGGCTGGAATAACCGCCTTCGGCCAGCTTGCCCGAGATCCAGGGAATCGTGCCGAACAACGAGTCGCCGTTCGGGGCCAGGGTCTTACCCTTGAAATAGCCGTGATAGCCGCCCCGCACCGGCCGAAACTCGTAGGACTCCAGCGGCTGCCAGGGCCCGAAGGTGTTCACGTGGAGCACGGCAATATGGTAGATGTCGGTCAGGTTTTCATTCACAAACTTCCAGTTGCAATCCAGCTCAAACGAGAACTTGCTCGCCAGGCGAAAGTCTTCATAGCGGTAGGGCTGATAGGTCCGGGGAAAGTCCATCTCGTTCAGGACATCCATCAAGCTCCGCGCCGCCGGGTCGAAATTGATAAACAGAAAGCCCGCCCAGGTCTCGACCCGCAGGGGAATCAGGCCGAAATCCTTGGGGTCAAAGCCCTCCATTTCCGCGGAGTGGGGTGCGTTGAGCAACCGGCCGTCCATGTCATACGTCCAGCCGTGGTAGGGGCACGACAGGGCCTTGTCACAGCCTTTGCCAAACGGCGTGCCGTTGTCGGGCTCGCCGAACGCGATCTGCGTCCCCCGGTGACGGCACACATTGGAAAAGGCCCGAATCTCTCCCTGGCGATCTTTACAGATAACAAGCGGCTCGCCCGCTACCCGAAAGGTCAAATAGCTGCCCGGCTGGTCCAGCTCTTCGACCCGGCCCATGCACAGCCATTCTTTTTGAAAGATGCGTTCTTTCTCGCGCGCATAAATCTCGGGCGAGGTGTAAAAATGGGCCGGCATATGCCGCGCCTGGGACAGCGGCTGCCGTGTTCGGGCGGCTTCAGGGGGCAATTGCGTCATGGTTTTCTCCTTAGTCCTGCGTCGCCGTTAGCCCATCAAGCCCTCGTCATACATGCCCCGAATGGGTTGTTTTTCCGCAAAACGGGTGAAGCGAAAGGCGTCAATATCCGTACCCGGCTGCTTGCCGTTGAGAATCAGCTCGGCCATCATCTCGCCCACCGCCGGGGCCAGCTTGAAGCCGTGGCCGCTGAAGCCGACGGCCATATACATTCCGCTAATCCCCGGCACGGCGTCCAGAATGGGATGCCAGTCGGGCATGACATCAAAAAATCCCGAGTAGCCGCTGTGAAAATAGCCGGTCTCAAAGCGGGGAAATCGATGGGTGACATGGCCCGTCATCTCAACCGTTCTGTCATAGCTGACGCCGTGGTCGTAGTGGTCGGGATCGACCCGGTCGTTGAGTTCAATCGGGTCGAGCGAGCCGACCAGGGTCAGGTCCGCGCCCTCGGGCCGCGTATAGACCTGACTGACGAAGTCGTAAAACAGGGGGTGCCGGTCGGCGGCCTCGTCTGGCCGTTTGACAAAACAGATGTTGTGGCGGCACACGGTCAGGGGAATCGCCACTTCCACCATGGCTGCAATCCGGTCGCCCCAGGCGCCGGCCGCGTCAATAACCGTGGGTGTGGAAAAGCGTCCCTTATTGGTGACCACCTCGGCCACCGCTCCGCCCACCAGTTGAATGCCGGTGACTTCGGTCCCCTGATGAACCTGCACGCCCAGCTCTCGTGCCCGTCGGACAAAGGACGAGGTGGTGTCGGACGGGTCGGCGTAGCCGGAGTCCGGCTCCCAGGCCCCGCCGGCCAGGTCTTCCACGCGCGTACGCGGTTCGATTTCGCGGATTTCTTCGGGAGAGATAAAGCGGGTGTTGATCCCGACGCGGCGTTGCATGGCCACAACCTTTTTGAGCGCTTCGAGGTCCTGCTCGGGCACACCCATCAGATAGCCCGTTCGCGTAAAACCGGCCGATCCGCCGACCACATCGCCGAAGTTTTCAAACACGTCCAGGCTGCGCCGCACCATGCGTGCGGTCACCTCGGTTGAATAGTGTTGGCGAATACAGGCCGAACTTTTGCCGGTTGCCCCGGAGGCAATAAAGTTTTTCTCCAGGACGACGACATTGGTGATACCCCGGGTGGCGAGGTTGAACGCAATGCTCGATCCCGTCACACCCGCACCGATAATCACGATATCCGCTGTGTGGGCCATACTCCCCTCCTGAGCGCCAGTCATATCACCGGCGCATCCTATAAGCTCTCGTTGTCTGCACGCAACCCACGCCCTTGGCCCTCCCCGGCTCTATCTTGCCATATCCCGAGCGCCTGACTTTTGGTAAGACGGCCACACAACGAACCGAAAAAGGAGAAAGCAATGGCCGACAAAAGTCTGGAAACACAGGTGCAGGAGATGTTGGACCGAGAGGCGATTCGAGACCTTCCCCAGCGGTACTGCCACTATGTGTGGCAGCAGGACGTGCCTGCCGTGGTCAGCCTCTTTACCCCAGATGGTGAGTTTGATGCCGGCGGGGCACAGCCTACGGCAAAGGGGACCGAGGCGTTATTGGCAGCCTATGAGCAGGGGCTGGCCGCTCTTGATCCACGTCCTTTTATCCATAATCACGTCATCGACCTGGAGGGCGACCGGGCCACGGGAACGTGTTATCTGGAGCTGCGCGCCACGCAGGATGGCCAGAGTGTGATTGCCGCCGGGCATTACGATGACGTGTATGCCAAAATCGACGGAGTCTGGAAGTTCCGCTCACGAAAATTCAACGCCTATTATTTTGTGCCGCTCAAAGACGGCTGGGCCAAGTAGAAACCGGCCCAGGCACGGCGGGACAGCCTGCCCATATCCCCTCCCCTCCCCCCTCCGCTCAGGGGGTGAGGGGCTCTGTTCTGGCTCTTGCCTCCTGGGACCGCGGCCATCCTGGCCGCGTTGCGGGCTGGAAGCCCGCACTCCTGGAGCCCCACTCCGACGAGGACCCACGAAACAATACGCATCACACATCTACTGTGGGGAGAGGGAGATTT
>WTHD01000152.1 GCA_011523265.1 Candidatus Binatota bacterium | reverse complement strand
GTGGGAAGAGAATCCGCAAACTCACCCGCTCGCTGGCGGTTGAACGGTGTGAGATACGTGATTGCTATACGATCTTTGTCTGTTTTGTCACAACCATACTTCTCAGACAACCCGTCGAGATAGCCTTCAAGCTGTCCCTCCCTAGCTGACGCCTTGGTCGTTTTGACCTCTATTCCCAACACACGACGTCGCTCGTCATCGTGTATGCAAATGTCGATTCGTTGCCCTACTGACGCATTCTTTTCCGCTATTTCCTCAGTTTCTATTCTGGGATTGCGCGGGGGATCCCAGTCTGCCGGCGCCGCCAACCGCCAAACGGCATCGAACAACGAACGGTCCTCCGATGCACTGACGTGCAATGCGCTCCCCAAGAATTCGGAATGAAAGGGTTCTATACGACTTGTCGTTTTCCCGATGACCTCGAAGATGTTGAGGACTGTCATTTGAACGACCCTTCTATAAGTTTATGTCCGCTGTCACGACCACACTATCGAAGCGATCAGGCAAGCGCTCAAGGTTCCAGAAAGGTTCCAGAACTGTATAGGCACGAGGGAGCTTTGGTCAAGATCGGCGGAGGTCCGGATGATCTGCCACGGAATGCCGGACCAGTGGAACCAATCCAGCATCGGTACCGCGGCCCCGTCGATATTCGATGAGAACGTACAGAAGGAGTGCAGGTCCCTCTTCGAGTGGAACGTCCCAGTGAAGTTCGCTTTGAGGTCCGTCTCACTTATGAAGCCTTCTTCGCGTCTTGACATCCGGGCACCTCGCGTTCTAGCAGTCGCAGTACAGTTTGCCCAATGTCGCGTTGACAAATACATTGGTACCGCAATATGCTCAATTGACTGAAGTGTATGGGAGCCAAAAATGCTTATTTTCGAGCAGGTGATTTCTCGTCTCCGAGAAAACGATACGATACTGAAAGTGGGCAATACACAGCTTTTGAATATAAAACTATCTGAAAGGTTAGGGGATAGGCTCCGTTCAAGCCGGAATGATGTCGAAGAATTAGACCCATTAGAAAGGCTCAGGCCATTCGTAATTTTTGGGCATGACCTTTTCAAACTTTCCCAACGGATGAATAGCCTGCCTTTTTGTCCGGACTTCAGATATCCAGAAAGCGAATTCAAATTCAAGAAGAGCGAAGATGTAATCTTGGCATTTTGCAAAGATAATCCAGTTTGGTATTGGAAAAGCAAGGACGGTTACTGGCAACTGCATGCGATGTGCATATCCAGAAGTGCATGTGTTGATGAGTCTTTCGATTTCGTTAACGGGGAATTGACTGAAAATGATGAAGCGGCAGGCGAGGAGAATAGCAACGACCCGAGAGATTTGACACCTCTTGCTAATCTTGGCGTTATCAAGCACTTTATCACTGTTCTGCAGAGTGGACACGCTAATCTCAATGAAGAGCCGTATTATTTCGATACGTTAAATCCGAACACCGATTATCGATTCCGGTACAATGATCAATTTATTGTAGCTTATCGTTGCACACCGGGTAGAGACCATAAACCAGTCTGGTGCTGGAAAAAGCAACAAGGCGGGTTCTGGAAGCTGTACCGTCTACAGATTTCGGTAATTCCAGATCGGTTTTTTGATTTGCCTGTTGAACGTGTCATGACAAATGGAGCTTGGGAATGACTGGCTGCCCAAGCACAAGCATGTAATCCACACCTGGTTCCAATAACCTTCGCACGGTAAATGCAAATGAAGAGGATCTGATACGGTATTACGACGCCACGCGATACTGTTTCCATTCCTCTGCAGGCTGCCGTTTCCATCATGGTGTGGGCTCACCATCATCGCAAAATCCGGGCAACTGCGGGATCACGATTGGTGCGAGGACAAGCGCTTGGTAACGCGTAACTGTCTAGGTATCCTGACAGTTTCAGGTTCGTTCTGAATGTGGTGGCAACCGGCGCGCCGTTGATGTCCCCCTGACCTAATGATACGCAGGGCTATGGATAGCACGTTCGCATGAAAGGAGCAGCCGGCAGCACATTTTGCATCGAAGGCAAGGACCAGTTTCAGACTTCGTGACCCCATCCAATTTACGTTGACGCAGGTTTCGGGCTGCCGGCGGTGGCGGAGGTGGTGTAGATCACCCTCAGATCGGTTCCCGGGTAGACGGTTTCGGTGTCATTGAGTTCGTCCAGCAAGGGCGCGATGTGCCGGTCCTGGGCGTCGGTGCCGAGGCCGAGGAGCCGCACCTCGAGGACCCGTTTTGCGGGGTCGGGCAGGACGTCGGCATCTGCGGTCATCATGGCCTGCAACAATTTGCGGGGATTGGGCTTCTTCCCCTGGGCATGGGTGATCGGCAGCGTCATGCGGGTTTCGGCGCGGTAGGCGAGCATGCGGATGACGTCGAGGAACAACCGCTCGCGAGACGGCAGGACGTCGAGACGCTCGATCTCGCTGAGATCGCTGGCACGGCAGTGGGTACTTTCGGTTTTGGCGACGGTCCTGACGACGTCGAGAGCGTCTTCGAGATCCTTGATTTCCTGCTTGAGTTCCGGGGCCGGTTTCTGCCTTGCGAGCCGTTCGGTGAGGGTGGTGCGCACCCGGGCGAGTTTTGCCGCAAGCGTGCGCTTGGCCTGCTCGTAGAGACGGCGGCGCGGATTGACGACGACGGTCTCCGGATCCAGTTCATCGAGGTCGTGGGTCGGCAGGGCATCGAGACCGAACTCCTGGCGCATGTACTTGAACACATTCTCCTGAGCCCATCGGGAGAACATGGCGCCGGCGAGTTCCGGCATCGGGCGTACGAAGTCGGTGGTGATGAAGGGGACCTGCCGGCCAGTGTCCAGCAGGCGCCGGATCTGCCTGACCGTGACATCCCCTGCGAGGGTGACCGTTTTCTCGGCCAGCCGGACGGTGCTGGAGCGGGTGGTGGCGGGTCCGTGGATCGGGACCTCGACCTTCTGGAAGTCCGCCTCCGGCCAGTCCTCCCCCTTGAAGTTCTTGTGCCAGGTGAGCACGGCAACGCCGCGCCGGGCGAGCCGCCCGAACAGGGCGGGGCTCCAGCCTTCGCGATCGAAGACCAAGGTCACCGCCGGTGTGCCGGGCTGCACCCGGTCGAGCACACCGAGCCGCTCCAGCGCCGGGACGACATCATGCTCAAGGGCACGGACCAACTTCGGATCCAGCGGCTTGTGCAGGCAGAGCAGCGGCTGGCCGCCGAGGGCGTTGACCCAGTAACTGGTGCTGGCCGGCAGGCACAGCTTCTGGCGCGCAACGAAGCGCTTGGGAAGACGGCCCTTGCGCCCGGCATAGACCTTGACGTGACCATCGACACACAGGGTCGCCCAGCTGTCGGGGTCCCCGGCCTGCCAGTGGCTGGCCAGCGCCGATTGCCAGGCCCGGACCCGGGCCTCGTCGTTGGCGATCACCTTGATCTTGCTGCGCAGGGTCTTCGCTTCGGGTGCCCGGTCGTGACCGAGAATGGCGCCCCATTCCCCCGGTGCGTGATAGCGCAGGCTCTCCGGAGTGCGGATCCGGGCCATGAACATGAACGCGATGCACAGGAAGATGGTCGCAAGACCGTAGTAGCCCCGGGGCAGTGGTGAGAGGAGTTCGGAGGCGCTGAGAAGGCCCTCCCTGAGCAGGGCGGGCAGGGCGGTGAGCACGCCACCGCACGGCACCCCGCGCGCCGGTGTGAACTCCGGTGCCACCGGACCGGCCTGTCCGACGCTGGCCAGCACCCGTCCGATGGTATCGCAGGTCGCCCGTCCCATCGCCGCCTGGCGGTCGCGCTGGTCACGTGCGCTCCGGTCGCTGGCCGGCTCGGGGGTCGCGTCGTCGTCGTTCCGGTTCCGCCGGCTGCCGACCAATCCCTTGTTGATCCAGTTGTAGACCGATGCCGCGGAGACGCCGAGCGCGTCTGCCACCGCTCGTCCGCTCAGTCCCTCGGCCAGCATCTGGGTGGCTCGCTGGGCGCGTTCCGGGGTCAGCGCCGACAGTCCCCGTCCCCTGCGCGGCTTGAAGAAGGCGGCCTCGCCGCCTTCAAGGAAGACTTTCCGGGACCGTTCCACGGTCGAGCGGGACACGCTGAAGACCTCCATCAGATGCCCGGTCTTGATGCCGTTGATGGCGCTGAACCTGCCGATGCGCATCAGCATCGCGTTGCGCTCACCGATCAGATGGAAGTCCAGAGGCTCGAGATTCGCGTAGTACTCGACCCGCTCGTCACCGAAGACCACTGCGAAGCAGCTGGTGCCGATCTGGACCGCTTCGGGCGGGATCACGGGGAGGAAATTCATCGTCGACCTTCTTGAAAATACGTCATACTAAAATAGACACCTTCAACTCGAAAATCAAGGGAAACTTGCTGCCAAAGTCAGCAAATTCGTCACTTTTTCAACCGATTGCGGGTGACCCGGGGGGAGTTCATCAAGGCCGTGAGGTCAGGAAGTCTGAAACTACAGAGAGTTGCCCGATTACCTGTTCATGATTCACGTACAGAGGGAAGAAGAGATTCTTGCGAACAAACTCGTTGCCTTTTCTTCGTCGGTCGCAACCCGAAACCGACCCCGTTATAGAGACATCTGGGACATGAATTGGCTCAAGACCGGAGACAACCTGCGCATTGACCTCTTGGGTTCAAAAATGAAGGAGCATAGCGTTCCTCCGTCGTTGATTGACGAGGCAGCGGTCGAGGTAGCCCGGATCGTTCATTCTTCCGCGTTTTCCACGGAAATGCGGCGATTCCTGTTGCCGAAAATGGCAAGCGAGACTCTTGATGATCCTCGTTTCATGGATGGGTTGGCACAGGAGACGGAACACCTTCTTCGCGAAGCCGCCAGGGGCCTCCAAGAGCACATCTGATGAAGTCCTCTCCTCGCCATCTCCCTTTTGGTTGGAGAGTGATCCGTTCGAATCGCCATGAGGCTGCAGGTGCCAACGAGTTCACATCGCGGTGCGTTGACTGCTGTCAGTGACAGGATGTCACCCGAATAACAAAAGCTGCCGTCATGACACTGTCTATGGAACCGTAGCGCGGACACGCCGGACGGGCAGCCTCGAGCGCCGGCGCGTCCCTGTCTCGCCGCGGCCCCGCAGATCTTCCGGGTCGTACCGGACAGCGCATCTTCGCCGCGGCGGACAATCGGACACACGGGATCCCGTGTGGAAGGATCGAAGGGGTTGCGCTTCAGGCTGATGCCGGTCGGTCGGCCCGGGTCAGGAACCGCGATCTCCTGTGCTACTCCCGGGAGCCTGCCGATCGAGATCGTCACGGACCCTGGCCTGCCCCTCCTCGAGGATGCCGCGAACCTGTTCCGCCTCGGGTCCGGAAACAAGCCCGATGCTCTGC
>WTHD01000213.1 GCA_011523265.1 Candidatus Binatota bacterium | reverse complement strand
TTATTATCCAGCTCTCGCGTTGGTCTGCGGGCCGCGTCGCCATTGTCGGTGACGCCGCCCATTCCATGCCCCCAGACCTGGGACAGGGTGGGGGGACCGCCATGATGAACGCCCTTGCTCTTGCCGTGGCCTTGGCGGAATCGGCCGATGTTGAGACCGGGCTATCCTTATGGGAACAACGCGAGCGGCCGTTGACCGAGCACACGCAACGGGTGGCGCGTATCTATAACCATTCGACCTTATGGCCGGAACGTTTACGCACGGGCGTGTTTAAGCTCATTGGTCGAACGGCTCTTTTGCGGGAACACGTGCAGCGAACGGCGAACCACCTGCCGCGCGGATACCAGAACGAAGGAGGGTGTCATGTTTCTCGATCTCACGGCTGACCAGGAGCGCATTATCAATATTGCCAAAGAGCTGGCGGCCGAGTTTGCCGAACGGGCCGAACAGCACGACCGCGAGGGCAGTTTTCCGTTTGAGAATATCATCCGGCTCAAAGAGACCGGCTATACGACCATGACCACACCGCAGGAGTTCGGCGGCTGGGAGGCCAGCCCGCTCACTTTTGTGCTGGCCCAGGAACAGCTCGTCCAGGGCTGCGCGGCCACCGCCTTTGCCATCAATATGCACTGCAACAGCGTCGGCTTTTACACGCCGTTCATGACGCCGGCGCAAAAGGAGCTGTATCTTGGCAACGTCGGTCGCAAAAAAATGCTCCTGAACGGCTTTTATACCGAGGGTGGCGGAGCACGCTCGATCATGTCACCGGCCTCGACCGCGCGCAAGGTGTCAGGCGGTTATCTTCTCAACGGCAAGAAGGTCTTTGCCACGCTCGTCCCGGTGGTGGATTATTTTGGCGTCAGCGTCTCGCTGGAAGGCTACACCGGCCCTGGGTCCGGGGGGTGTATCTTTCTCCTGCCGCGCGACACACCGGGTCTGGAGGTTGAGGAAACCTGGGATGCCATGGGCATGCGGGCCACCGGCAGCCATACCATCACCATGCAGGATGTCTTTGCCACAGCCGAGCATCGCATCGGCGAGGAAGGACGCCTGGCCGAAGAGTTCGCCCAAGTCGCGCACTGGTACTGTCTGTCGTTTTCCGCCTGCTATCTGGGTATCGGTCAGGCCATGTACACCCACGTCCTGGACTACGCCCGGACGCGCAAGGTCCAAAAGACCGGCCAGCGGGTTGGCGACCTGGCCTGGAATCGGTTTGCCATAGGCGAAATGTATAACCGCCTGGAGGCCTGCCGCACGCTGCTCTACACCACCGCCCGGGAAATCTCGGAGCAACGATCGTATGGGGAGCGGCAGATTCCTACGGTTGAGATGCTCCGTACCTATATGGCCGAAAACATGCTGGAGGTCGGCAATCTTGCCACCCGCATCGCCGGCGGGCTGGGCTACCTCAAGGGCAGTCCGGTAGAGCGGGCCTTTCGCGACCTGCGCTCCGCACCGCTACATACCCTGAAGCGCGACGAGGTGCTGGAGCTGCTGGCCGAAATGGAGTTGGGGTTTTAGGCTATTTCCGAAACCGTCACCTGCTCCCCGGCTTCGTTATAGACTTTATCGCCTAGGGCAAAATTCTCTTCCAGAAACCACTGGAGATAGGCTGCGCTGGTAATGGGTGGTTCTTTGGCCGGATTATCCGGCCCGCAACACGTGGGCAGACATTCGATGACGGTCTCCGGGGTTGGGTGCAAGAAGAACGGAATGGAATAGCGATAGGTATCCGAGGCGTTAATCACCCGGTGTGGGGTGGACAGCACGCGACCGTTTGACCAGCGGGTCAGCATATCTCCGGAGTTAATAACAAAAGCATCCGGAATGAGCGGCATTTTCAGCCAGCGACCGGACTGGCTGAGGATTTCAAGTCCAGGTTGGTCTGACGTGGCCAGCAAAGTCATAAACGAGCTGTCCGTGTGCGGTCCTACGTTGAATTCGTCTTCATCCAGCCTGTCGGGCGGCATCCGCGCCACGCGCAAGAAGTTCAAACCCTGACATTTGGGGAACTTATCGTCAAAGAAATCCGGCTCCAGGTCCAGAGCCAGGGCATACAGCGGCAACATGCGGATACTCAAATCTTCCGCGGCCTCAAAGAATTCCATCACGGTAGGACGAAAGCCACTCCCATTCTCGGGCCATTGATTCTGTGTGGGCCGATGACCGGGACCCCAGTCACGCTGGAGCAGATAGCACTCACTCACATCAGGCTTTCTGGTCCCAGTGTAATATGGCGAAGTTTTGGGCAGCTCCCCGCGGGTCGGGACATACCCGTTGCCTTCTTCATTCACCTTGAGGGCCATCTTCTGTGCAAGTGGAAGATCGTAAAAGCGGGCGGTGGCCTCCACGAGTCTATCTCGGAGAGATTTCGGGATGCCGTGATTAATAATGAAAAAGAAGCCGATCCGTTCCAGGGCGTCGCGCATCTCGTTGGCCGTCGTAAAGGCTGCGCCCGGTTCTTCGGCCAGGAAAGGACCAAGGTCAATAATCGGAACGATTTCCCCGGCAATCGCGTACTCTTCCTGTAAGGCGTATTTGTCTTGTGCGGTCTGCATATGCTCTCCCTCTTGTCAGCGCACGAACGGCGCTGGATTGAGAAACCGCTCCAGCACGTTATGCGTAATGCGCGAAACATTATTGTTGTACTGATTGTGTGACAGACTGCCGGCCCAGGCAATCGAGCTCGACGACCACACCGCCCCGCCGTCGGGGGTTTCATAGAACACCATATCCGCCCGGACCAGTTCGTTCTCGGTCCCGCCCAAGCCCGGTGTGGTGACCAGTAATTCTTCGCACACCACCAGATAGATATCCGTGTGACCGCCCTGGGAGGTTGCCAGCACGAGGGTGTGCGGGGGGGTGCCCAGGCGCTCGTCCGCCCGGTCGATTTCCAGACCCGCGGCCCCGCCGCCGATCAGACCGAAATCGCCGATAACCTCGTCCCTGCCGATTCCCTCAAAAATAAAGGCCGCCCGCGCGTAAAAACTGCCCGGCAGGCGGTGATACGGTGCCGAAATATCAAAGCCCTGGGCGCTAAACCCCGTACCCAGCATGACCTGGGGGGCTCGGCCCTGATTGCGCCACAGGCCGCCGTATTCACCGGTGAAGCTGTGGTAGTACTCGCCCGGATCGGCAGCCCAGGTCCGAATACCGCCCTCGTTCCGCCGCACTTCCATGAGACCGGGACAGTCGGGATGAAAGGCCACCCGCCAATACCAGCCGTTGGCGCCCATATACATGAGCCGCCCGCCCTGATTCTGATAGGCCCTCATCGCGTCCCACATCTGGAGGGAGTGATATTCCGGGTGGGTGCCGGACAGAATCACCCGGTAGGGCTTCAGCAGGGCGAGCCCCTCATAGTGTAAATCCTCATCGGTAATGACATCAAAGTCATAGCCCTTAGCTTCAAGCCAGTCGGTAATATGCGTGTCCGCATTAAACTGCCATAAGGACGATCCGTCCCCGCCCAGCGCGGAGATATGCTTGGGCCGCATATTCAGAATAGGCCGCAGGCGGGACGAATAACACACACCCGAGCCGTCCGAGTGAGAGTCGTAGCACGAGCCGCCGTACTCGCGGTGTTCGTTGAGAAACAGACTGTTCTTATCGAGTGGGGCCAGACGACCGCTGAGCAACTCGATCAGGCCGGCGTTGGTGGCCATATGCTCGTTGGCATAGGCCATATAGCTGGCGGTGGGGAGCAGAAAGGCCAGCTTTTTTTCCTTGCCCTTGGCCGGTTTGACAACAAACGGAATATAGTCCTCTTCGTTCCCCGAACGCAGCCGGGCGGCGTACAGGCCGCTCTTGAGCTCTGCCGGAACGGTCAGCGAAAAATCGACCTCCCAGCCGGCGTCATACACGTCGTCATCGTGGAAGTGGATCGCCCCGTACTGTTCCGGCGTCTGTTTCCAGTCCATGCTTTCGCCGTTCCAGTTATAGCCCTTCATGCCCCGCGCCGGCATGTTGACCGTCTCGCCGTGCAGCCGATTGGGAGACGTGTCGGTCACCCGGGTCGAGTTGATATCCTGGGAAAAATCCCAGGCACCGACCACGCTCTGCTGGATTTGGGCGGGGACGCCGCGCTTGAGCTGTTCCATCTCGGCCCGCTCCAGGACGCGGTCGGCCAGACGCGGGCTGTCTATTTTGCCGTTGAACTTCTGGTCGAGCCGGCCGCGACCCGAACCCGTCCGCAGTGCGCCGAACATCAGGGCAGACTGGTTAGAGCCCATGCGTTCGAGTTTGATTTTCTTCCGCACACGGCCCGCGTCCGAGACCGTGGGATAATCGGTCTGGGGTTCTTGATACAGGGTGACCCGCCGGGTGTCCGCGTCGTAGCTCGCCGCCACAAAATACCACTGCCGGGCGAGGAGCGGTTTGTTGCTGCTCACGACCTCGACATTGCCGCGTCCGTCACCCAGTTGCAGGGCCAGCCGCCCGGCCTGAATCACCAGCGCAAAGCCCGAACGCCGCCGGTCCTGCCACTTCGACACAATGGCCTGGCTGCCCTTGTCCGGCGTAGTCGGCCACAGCATGGCCTGGACGGTAAAGCTCTGGAGGTTTTGCAGCGGCGGGCTGTTCGAGATCAGCACATACGAGCCCGATTCGATCTTTTGGGAGCGGCCCTTGTACGACTTATTGGCCGGTGTTGGCACGACGTGTTCCCTGATCCCCGGACCCTCGGGATTCAGGTCGCCGCAGACCAGACGAACAATGTCGGCCCGATAGCGTGGTCGTTCGCAGTTGACCATGAACTGAAGCGTTTCGCCGGGGCGAGCGCTGATTTTGTCGGCGTAACCAGTAATTTTCATACGTCTTCCCTCTGCTTATGCGTTTTCGTCCGCTCAGCCCTTCACACTAGAGCGTTTCACGATAAGTTGTAGCCATACCGGTACGCTCTCGTCATGCCGGACTTGATCCGGCATCCAGAGGCCGGGGAGCCAGGAGCCTGGATTCCTGCTTGCGCAGGAATGACGGGTGGCTACACAGCATCGTGATTTGCTCCGGTATGCAGCTCCCAGCGACGCCGAAATATTTCCCGCTCCGCATCCGCAACCGAGGTGAAGACCTGGTCCTTGAACATTCTGACCGGCTGGCCCCGTTCGCCGGTGAGCTGGCCGAGCGTCCACTCCTTATGGGGCTTGGTGCAGATGAGCACGTATTTATCCCGAACCGGCTGGCCGCGAATGACGTTCAGCACGCGCTGTAAAGCGGGGCTGTGGTGGCCGATCGGCTTGGCGTTGAATTCCTCGACCACATCCTGGTCGTCCGCACTGATCTTATAGACCGTATGCATGCGCCCCCTCCTTTGGCTGGCAGGTCAAT
>WTHD01000171.1 GCA_011523265.1 Candidatus Binatota bacterium | reverse complement strand
CTCAGGAGGTCGCGCTGTTCTTTAGCCCGGATTTTATGCGCCGACAGTGGGCCCTTGATACTTCCGTCAAGACCCAAGCCCAAGTGCCCTTCCCCGAACTCTTTTTTTTACGGCCCGCCTTAGAGGAAGAGAAGTTTCCCGAGGAGCGCCCGCTCCAGATCCCTCCTGAGGTTGTGACCCGCATCCAGGCCCAGGAGGCCGCCGGACGACTAGTATTTGGGATAGGTGAAGAGGGGCGTTGAGGGTGCCCGCCGGCCTAACAGTCAAGCTCGACATTACACAGACGGGCTTTGCCATCCGCCAAGATCCGTCTCCAGATACTGGGCGACGGCCAGGGCGACATCCTCACGCCAGGGATGGGCGACGATCTGGACCCCAATCGGCAGCCCCTCGGCAGACATCCCACAGCGTACGACCGCACCCGGCCAGCCGGTCAGATTGTGGGCGAAGGTGTAGGTAAAATCCGGGCCGTCGGGGTCGTCATGACGCGTGGCGGGTGTGGCGCTGACAGGACACAGCAGCACATCGTAGGACTCCATAAACGCCAGCATTTCACTCCGGTAGACATTCCATCTGCTCATTTCCTGGGTGAACTCCGTGAGTGATACAGGCTGGGCCGTTTGCATCCAATCCAAGGCGGAAGACATGCGCTCAGTCCCGGCTGCGTGGATGAGCCGACGTATCCAGGCTCCTCCATCCGCAAGATAGAGACTGTACCACAGTCGCTCTGCGTCGCTCACACACTGCGGCCGAT
Organism: Candidatus Binatota bacterium; assembly: GCA_011523265.1. Taxonomy (GTDB): domain Bacteria; phylum Desulfobacterota; class Binatia; order Bin18; family Bin18; genus Bin18. The sequence continues at coordinate 4,572 of WTHD01000171.1, read as the reverse complement.
TTTCCGTGACCGAGACGCCATGATCGGCTAGCACATTGACCGCAGCCCGGACGGTGACGGCGGTATCCGGACTTGGGGATTTGATCCCGTTGTCCGTGTAGAAGGCGACCCGCAGGTCCTTCACGCTCACGTCTTGGGGGTCTCCCAACGGGGCCGGCACAACCGCCGGGTCGTGCCCATCCGGGCCGGCAATAATGGATAAGGTCAGGCCCAGGTCTTCGACATGTCGCGCCATAGGGCCAATCTGGGTGAAGGCATCCAGGGCGCCGACATCAAACGAAATGGCGTGCCCGGTACGGGGAACTCGGCCCGAGGTGGGTTTGATACCGGCAATACCGCAATAGTGAGATGGCATGCGAATGCTGCCGCCCGTGTCGCTCCCCAGGTCGAGCGCCGAGCCGCCCGCCGCAAGAATCGCCCCAGCCCCCCCACTACTGCCCGCGGGCGACCGCTCCATATCATACGGATTATTTGTCCGGCCATAGACATCGTTATCCGTAATCCCCGCCAGGGTGAACTCCGGCGTATTTGTTTTGCCCAGGATGATAGCTCCCGCGGTACGTAAACGCGCCACCACTGTGGCATCGTGCTCGGGGGTAAAATCGGCGCGGCCCATTGTTCCCCAGGTACTGACCATGCCGGCGGTGTCTAACGAATCCTTGAGCGTGATGGGGACGCCGTGCAGTGGGCCGAGGCGTTCTCCCCGCGAGACGGCTTCGTCGGCTGCACGAGCCTGTTGCCGCGCTGCTTCGGCCTGAAGCTGTACTACGGCGTTGAGCTTTAAATTGGCTGCTTCGAGGCGGGCCAGATGCGCATCCACCACGGCAACCGAAGAGACGAGATTCGTCCGAATAAATCGAGCCAGCGTTGTAGCCGAAAACGAGGTCAGTTCCATGGCTTTCTCCCTCCGTGAGCGTCCGTATACGTGGCAGCGTCTCGTTTGCGCCGCACAGGAACCATACAAAAGTCGTGAAAATCTTTACAGGGGTAATGTACGAGAAGTGATTTCTAGTGTCGATGGTGTTATCAGGTAAGAGTGGAGGAGGGGGGGTCGAGGGGAGTGTACAGAGTCCCTACAAAGCGAGGAGAAAATGAGCGACCGTGACCGTGAAATTCGGGAGATGCTGGACCGGGCGTGGCGGAAGGAGGAGCAAAAGCAGCGTGGCTTTCTGACGCTCTCAGAAAACGATATGCGCCTGCTTGAGGATTACTATGCGGCCGGTCTGCCGTATGGCAATACGCCGGAAGGCTTTAATCGGTGGTTAGAGGAACGCGGGTAGGCTCCATGTCCAACCGTTTGAAAAAATGGGGGCTCCCGGAGGAGCCCCCAACGCATGGAGAGAAAGGGGGGCAGCAATCAGTCTGAGGCTGCATCGGTCGCGATTTCAGGTTTCACATCGATTGGAATACGTCTCGGCTTGACCTCTTCCGGGAAGGGCACCACGACTTCGAGCGTGCCGTTCTTGGCACTCGCTTCGATCTTCTCCGCATCTATGTCCTTCGGCAAAATAAACGACCGGGCAAACGAGCCGTACGAACGCTCTTGATGGAAGTATCCGCCGTTCTTGTCCTCGTGCTCTGTCTTGCGCTCACCCTTGACCGTCAGTCGGTTGCCGTCCAGCGCAATCTCAACATCCTTGGGTTCCACCCCGGGTAAATCCGCTTTGATATGCAGCCGGTTGTCGTCCACATAGCTGTCAATCCTGAACGACGCTTCCGAGGGCGTTCCAGTGCGTACCCCTGGCCAGCCGCGGGAAGAGAAAAAATTATTGACAACAGATTCCAGATCATGTCGCCAGGGATGCATCGTTCCAAACGGTCCTCGCCATACACTCAATTCTCGTCTCATTGTCTCTACCTCCTGTGAGTTTGGGTTGTTGTCTGACACAAGACAAACGTAAGGACGATCGGCCACGAGTCAAGAGGTCACAATAAAAATTTTGACTCGTTCATATAAATACACAATTTCCTCTCGAATCCGATGAGGGCAGCTTAGCGTGGTCCCGACTTTTTTATTACTTGTATGACCGTTCGCGTGCTTCCGGACGGTTGGATACGCACGGAGAGCGGGCGGCGGCGTGGTGCAGTGGTTTTCGTATAGACGACTGTTGAGTGAATAGATTTATGCCCCAAATGCGCCTGCACTTCCTCTAGGGCATGTCCGTCCTCAAGCAGATGGGCGGCAATGGAATGGCGTAAACAGTGACTGTGGCGTTTCGACGGCGGAAGCTTGGCCTGCTCTGCGTACAGGCGGAAGAGTCGATCAATACGCTGGCGACTGACCGGACGCGCGTTCCGCGACGGAAAGAGGTAGGGCAGGGCGTCCCTCCGGTTTTGCAGATACGCTCGGAGCAGACGCAGATACTCTGCGGTTAACGGTTTCTCTCCGGCGACGCCGCCCTTGAGGCGTGGAATATGAATACGACGGGTACGAAAATCGACGTGCTCGCGCAGTAAGAGGCCCACCTCAGAGGCGCGCAGTCCGAAGGCGTACATGGCGGCAAACAGCGCACGGTCGCGCTCGTCTGTGATCTGGGCAAAGAACCGCTCAACCTCCCGACGAGTCAGCGTCACATATTTCGCGCGAGGCTCCTGCTGCCGGGGTTCCGCGCCTCGAACGGAAACGCGTTCTTGGCGTGAGACTTTCGTTTGCAGTTCTCGGAGATACCGGGCAACACTTTTCCCCTGTCGGGCAGCTTGCTGTGCGGCAAGCTGAAGGAGCTTTTCTTGTTGGCCGAGGTCGTCTCTCACAGGGGCTTCTCGATCATGCCAATGAACGGGTCGGACTACGGAATCCCGAGCAGTTTATGGGTTTGCAGACTGAGCCGCCACCGCGGGTGATCAAGACAGTATTGCAACGCCAGTTGGGTATTGCGCTCTCGCTCAGGACCATCCATTGGTTGCAGGAAAAACTCCTGAAAATCGAGTTGATCAAAGCGCTCTGGCTCGGCACCGGACTGGGGAAAGACGAGTTTCAGCTCACTGCCATGCCTAAGGGTGAGGGTCGAGCCCGCCTTGGGACTGACACAGATCCAGTCGATGCCCGGTGGAGGAAGCAGCGTTCCATTTGTCTCAATCGCAATCTCGAAGCCTTCTGTGTGCAGGGCGTCAACAAGCGCGGTATCAAGCTGGAGCAAGGGTTCGCCGCCTGTACACACGACAAACCGGACACCGTGAGGGGCCCGCTGGGTCGGCCAGGTGGCAGCGACGGCCCGAGCCAGGTCGCGGGCAGACGCGAAACGTCCCCCCCCGGAGCCATCCGTCCCAACGAAATCGGTATCACAGAACTGACAGACCGCCGTAGCTCGGTCCCTCTCCAGCCCAGACCATAAATTGCATCCGGTAAAACGACAGAAGACCGCCGGCCGGCCGGTGTGAGCGCCTTCGCCCTGGAGGGTATAAAAAATTTCTTTGACTGCGTAGCTCATAAAAAAAGAAAGGGACGCCAAAGACGTCCCTTATCGGACCCGGAAGAGGAAAGAAGGGAAATATCCGCGGATACAAGACTCCCAGGCTTACCTTCTCTTCCGGGCGACCTTCTTCGCTGCCGTTTTCTTTGCCGCCGTCTTCCTTGCTGGGCCGAGAATAGATTCCTTAAACACTTTTGCCGGCGTAAAGGCAACCTTTTTCCGAGCCGGAATGGTAATCACCTCCCCGGTCTGCGGGTTGCGTCCCTTGCGGCGCTTCAACTGACGGAGCCGAAAGGTCCCCAGGTTGGGAATTTTCAACTCTTTGTCTTTTTTGACCGTTTTTGTGATGAACTCCACAAAGGAGTCCAGCTTGTCGGCTGCCGCACGGTTCGAGGCTTCCCCCCACGTCTCACCAAGTTTTTTCACCATCTCGGTCTTCGTCATGCTACCAACCTCCTCACCCGATTGGGTTCTACTCTACATCCCACACCAGAAGTCGAAAGGTCTTGCCACGAAGCGCCCCCGACTCACCATTTGTTTATCTACTCCTCTACTCATCGGTCACTTCTTCTACCCGTGTCCTCCTCTCATCTTCCTTCCGCTATCACAACATGAGACGTCCGACTCCAGGTAGAAATAAGAAAGGCAAGTCTCACACTCAGAGCCAAATCCATCTCTTCAGTTTTTATCCGTCAGGCTTGGGAATGTCAATAAAATCGGGCAAAAACAGCCGCAATCTACCGATACATCTCGACCAGTTCGATCATGCCGAGATCTTTGAGCGTGGAAAACAGGCGGCCCTTCACCTCGCGAGCCGTTCCCAGTTGAACAACCTCCTGGGTGAGAGATTGGGCGTCGGTATAGGAGAGCGAACGAATGAGGCGTTTGATAACCGGGACAAAGAACGGCTCCATACTGAGCTCATCCAACCCGATACCGAGCAGCACAAGTGTACACAGCGGATCGGAGGCCATTTCTCCGCACATGCTGACTCGTTTACCGGCGTGCTGTGCGGCGCGCACGGTAGTGGCTATGGCATTCAAGACAGTCGGATGGAGAGGCTCATAGAGAGAGGCGGCCTCGCGGTTATTCCGGTCTACCGCAAGCAGATACAGAATGAAGTCATTCGTCACAATACTAAAAAAGTCCACTTCCTGAGCGA
>WTHD01000107.1 GCA_011523265.1 Candidatus Binatota bacterium | reverse complement strand
TTCCTAAGTAAATTCAGTTAGTTGCATGACTTGTTTTCTTTTCCGGTTCAGAGAGCATTACGCTGACTTCTTGGTTGATGGGCACTCTGCTGCATCCACCACTGACTTGGCATTCCCGGAAGGTCCGGTCTGTGACCCGCACGGTTGACAGCGCTACAGCAAGGGTGAAAGGCTGGGCAGGCTCGGAGGGGAGACATGGCGGACGCTGCCGCATTCCATTCACAACCCATCGATATTCAGGAGAACGACCCTTTTGAAGCCCTCTTTTCAAGCGGGCTGACCGATGGGCTGCCGGTTGTTCCGCCAACCGCAGAGCGCGTTATGGCGCTGCTCGCCGCAGTGGACCGCGACCCGCAAGAGGTCTTGGGGACGGTGGGACCCAACTATGGACCGGCCAGTCTTGAAAAAGTTGCGATTAATGCGGTGATGGCGGGGTGTCAGGCGTCGTATTTTCCGGTTGTCGTTGCCGCGGTGGAAGCCTTGTGTGAAGAACAGTTTGCGGCCCACGCTATTAACGTCACCACATTCTCGGCAACCCCACTGACGATTATTAACGGTCCCCTACGCCATACCATTGGGGTGAATTGCGGACATAACGCCCTGGGCCACGGATTTCGGGCGAATGCCACCATCGGGCGCGCGCTGCGCCTGATCATTCTCAACATTGGCGGCGCAAAGCCCCAAGAGATTTGCAAGGCAACCCTAGGCCATCCAGCCCAATTCACGTTCTGTATTGGCGAAGCTGAGGAGGAGAGTCCGTGGGAGCCGCTGCACATAGAGAAAGGTTTTCGTCCAGAACAGAGTACCGTCACCCTGTTTGGTGGTCACTCCCCGCTTCAGATCAATGACCATGCCAGTCGCAGCGCAGAGCAGTTGGCTCTCTCGCTTGGCTGGACTATGGCCTCGGTCTGGAATCACAAGAATTTTCCGGTGTTCTCGGATACGGCGCTGATTGTCGGACCGGAGCATGCCAAGACCTTTGCCCAGGATGGATGGTCTAAAAATGATCTTCGTCAATTTTTATTTGAACACATCCGTCGCCCGCTGCGTGAACTACGGCCTGGGGTCAACGGCGGAGAGGGAGCCGGAGTGAGTATGTTGGCCGGCGTCAACGTCCAGGCCGAGCCGCCGACTGATGACACGCTCTATCCGAAGTTTCCCGCACCGGAGAGTATTCTTATTGTTGTCGCAGGTGGCACGGCAGGCCGTTTTTCTGCTGCCGTGCCAGGCTTGGTCCGGGGAAGCTCCGGGAGTACCATCACCACAAAAGAGATTCATGCATAAGTAAAGGAGAAGTGTATGGGAACCGTATTACTAGACCCGACCTCGCGGGCCGACCAATCGCCCAAGGCCTTCGCGACCCGGCTGGACACTCTGTCCGGTACCACGGTTGGTCTCTTGGATATTAACAAAGCAAAAGGCGTATTCTTCCTGGACCGCCTGGAGGAAATCCTGCGCGAGCAGTACGGCGTCAAGGAAGTGCTGCGGCGGACGAAACTGACTCCGGGTCGGCCTGCGGCTGAAGCCATTCAGCAGGAGCTGCAAGAAAAGTGTGACGCGGTCATTGAAGCGCTCAGCGATTGAGGCGGCTGCATATCGTGCAGTTCGCACGATGTCATCGCGCTCGAAGAAAAAGGTGTCCCGACTGCAAATATCACGACCACGGAGTTCCTGAGCGCTGCGCACGCCCAATGTGCGGCCCTTGGCATGCCTCAGTATGAACCCATTCTGGTCCCGCATCCTATTCAGCCCAAGCTAGAGGATGAGGTCCGGGTGTTGGCCGACCAGGTTATTGACCAGATTGCGGGCAAGTTGCTGAAACACAAAGAGCAGCAAGCGGCCTGAAATTTTTGAGCGCACGCCGGGTACGCTCGTCCTTATGAGTGACACCGTTATTGCAACCGGCCTGGCCTTCCCGGAAGGTCCGGTCTGCGGCCCGGACGGCAGCGTGTATTGTGTGGAAATCCGTGGGGGCCGCGTTCGGAAAATTGCACCTGACGGAACACTCTCCATCTGCGCCACTCCGGGCGGCGGTCCGAACGGGGCCGCCCGAGGGCCGGACGGAGCCCTATACGTCACGAATAACGGTGGCTTTCGCTGGCGCAAGGGGCTGCCCATTGGACCGGCTCCAGACTACGAGACCGGCCGTCTTGAGCGAATTGACGCCGAGGGCAAGGTCGAACGCTTATACACCTCGTGTGACAGTGTGCCACTCAGCGCACCAAACGATCTGGTGTTTGATGCTGAGGGGAATTGCTATTTTACCGATCCGATCCAGCGCGACCCCGCGCGGCCTGAACCAATGGATGCGCCCACGCGGCGTCCGGGCAGCGTCTACTACGCCAGTCCGGATGGGACCCGGATTCGGCGTGTCGCCACCAACCTGCAACATCCAAACGGCATCGGCCTCACCCCGGACGGTAAAACCCTGCTCGTCGCGGAAACCTTTGCCGCCGGCCTGTGCGCCTTTCCCATTCTTGCCCCAGGCGAACTCGGCCGGCGCCGGCCATTCTGTCAACTGCCGGCCGGCCATTATCCCGATGGCTTTTGTCTGGATGAAGCAGGCTATGTCCTGGTTTGTGGTGTGCTGGGAGGGGGCATTATTGTCTTTGATCCGCACGGGCGGCAGGTCGACCGGATTCCGAGTGAGGACAGAGCGGTCACGAATATCGCCTTTGGCGGTGTCGATTCGAGGACCCTATATATGACGGAGTCGGGGTTGGGCCGGGTGGTGGCCATGGAATGGGAGCGGAGGGGGTTGGACCTGCTGTAAGAAACTGGTCCCCTCACCCGAGCCCTCTCCCAGAGGGAGAGGGAATTCAGGGAGGCAGTCTACAGATTGGTCCGATAGTCCTGTTCGACAAATTCGTCGATCTTGTTGGCCATGCCGGCATCGCCGCCCATCTTGGCTGCCAGAATCTTGCCGAACGAGATCTTCAGGCGCTCCTCCCACGTATCGGGCTTCCAGAGTTGTGACCGGATAAACGCCTTAGCGCAGTGGTAGAACACCTCTTTGATATGAACCCGGATGGCCACCACCGCAGGTTTTCCACGCGCGGACAGACGCTCCAGGACTTCCGGGTCGGCCGTGAGCTCAGCCGTGCCATTGACCCGCATGGTTTCCGGCGTGCCCGGCAGCAGGAAAATCAGGCCGATATGGGGGTTCTCAATGATGTTGGTCAGCCCGAAGACCAGCTTGTTGCCCGCCCGGTCCGGGATGAGCAGCGTGTGTGCATCCTCAATACAGACAAACCCCGGCCCGTCCCCTTTGGGCGAGACATCCTGATTGCCTTCGGCGTCTGCCGTGGCGAGCAGGAGAAACGGCGAGCGTTTGATGAAATCCATGCACGACTCGTCCAGCTCGGTCCAGAGCTTATGCGGGACGAGCTCACTCGGTGATCCAATGCGTTCACGAAGCTGTTCCACGCTCGTAATTTGATGCGGGTCTGCGGTTGCCGTCATGTCCCTCTCCTTTTCCATTCCGTAAAGAGTAAACGGGTCCTCCAATCAGACAAAGCTGGATACGTTTACTCTTATTGAACTGTCCCTTCCTTTCTACGCAAAACGCGATAAAGTGCAAGCTTCATCCACACGGAGATAAGGAGGAAGAGAGATGGCGGATCTCAATATCGAAGTCACAAACCGGGTCGGCATTCTGACCATGAATCGCCCGGATAAGCTCAACGCGCTCACCAGAGATATGAACCAACTGGCGGTTGCGGCGCTGCGCGAGATGTCGGAAGACCCCGAGGTCGGCGCTGTTGTGCTGACGGGTGCCGGCCGGGGTTTTTGCGCGGGGGGCGATGTGTCGGCCATGCAAAAGGGGGAGGAAATCGGCACCCGGGATTCCACCCTTGAGCAGCAGGTCGACGAACTCCGCGAAGGCCATACCTGGCCCTGGCTGCTGCACCACATGCCCAAGGTCACGATTGCGGTCATTAACGGCCCGGCTGCCGGCGCCGGCCTGGGTATCGCCCTGTCGTGCGACTTGCGCTTTGCCTCTGACCGGGCCCGGCTCGGGACGGCCTACGCGCGGGTAGGCTACGGCGGCGACTACGGCACGACCTGGCAGCTCAGCCGTTTGGTCGGCCAGGCCAAGGCCAAGGAGTTGTTCTTTTTGCCGGACATGATTAACGCGGATGAAGCTTTACGGATCGGTCTGGTCAACCGTGTCTTTGACCACGACCAGCTCATGAACGAAGCGCTGGAACTGGCCGAACGGATCGCCTCCGGCCCCCTGGTTAGCTACCGCTATATGAAAGCCAACGTCAATGCCTCGGGTGGGGTGGATTTTCGCACCATGCTCGACCGGGAGGCGGAAACGCATCTGCGCTGTGGCCAGACGGAAGATCATCAAGAAGGCGTCAACGCGTTTATGGACAAACGGCAACCGGTCTTCCAGGGCCGCTAAGCATGAAAGGAGGACAGCATGGCTGCTCAGCTCACTCCGCAGCTCCTCGCAGACGGATTTGTTTTTCTTGAAGGCCCGCGCTGGCACGACGGTAAACTCTGGGTTTCCGACATGTTTGCCGAGAAAGTGCTCACGGTGGATGCGCAGGGCAACACCGAGTTGGTGGCAACAGTGCCGCAGCGCCCGTCGGGACTGGGCTTTCTGCCGGACGGACGCCTGCTCATCGTCTCCATGCACGATAAAAAACTGCTCCGGCAGGACCCGAACGGCCTTGCGGCAGTCGCGGATGTCTCCGCGCTCGTCCGGGGCGATATCAACGACATGGTCGTTGATGCCCAGGGCCGATCCTATATCGGGAGCTTTGGCTACGACCTGATGGGCGGTGAGGAAGCCCGGCCGGCGAACATCGTCATGGTCACGCCGGACGGACAGGCCCGCGTGGTCGCGGACGGTCTGAGCTTCCCGAATGGCAGCGTGATCAGTCCGGACGGGGGTACCTTCATTGTTGCCGAAACGTTTGCGAACTGTCTGAGCGCTTTCAGCATCGCCGCCGACGGTTCGCTGTCGGACCGACGCGTATTTGCCCAACTGGGGGAAGCGACCCCTGACGGGATTTGTCTGGACGCCGAAGGGGCGGTCTGGGTGAGTTCGTTTGGGAGTGGTGAATTTATTCGGGTCAAAGACGGCGGAGAGGTCACGCATCGTGTTGCTGTCCCGGACAAGCGGGCCGTGGCCTGCATGCTGGGCGGGGAAGGACGCCAGACGCTCTTCATGCTGACCGCGGCCACAAGCGTGGAGGAGTTGGCCCAGGGGAAGTCCGCCGCTGCTATCGAAACGGTCCAGGTTGAGGTGCCGGGCGCCGGATTGCCCTAAGCCGGAGCCATGCTGCTCCCCTCCAAGGACGTGTGATGCGTATTACAGCGTCAGCCGAGGAAGAGGGTGGT
>WTHD01000431.1:12798-23480 GCA_011523265.1 Candidatus Binatota bacterium | reverse complement strand
GCCTTCGCCGACCAGGACACAGGCGCCACCGATCCAGGTGCCCGTGACAACGCCCGCCCGTTTCTCCGCCCGAGCCTCAAGCAGACTGGGGCGTCCCAGTTCCACCCCTTGTGCAATGCGCCAGCTGTCTATGCCCTGCGAGTGCTGTGCGTAGTGGCTGAGTAAACCGGCCAGGGCGCAGTTTGCACTACCCGTGGCCGGGTCTTCGGGCACACCGAACAGGGGAGCGAATACGCGAGCCCGGATATCAGAGGCGGCATCATCACTCTTGGTGTACACATGAACGAGGGGAGGGAGGTCGTCGGCGACCAGCGTCTCCAGCTTGTCACTATTCACCCGCACCCGCCCTAGCGCGACACGGTCACGGACCTCAACAAAGAGGAACGGCAGGCCAACCGAGGCGACTTGCGGCGGATGGGCCCGAGTCACGATATCGTCCGCGGTCAGGGACAGCATCGCCGCCACCGTTCCCACACCGACGGTCTTGCCCAGCGACAGGCGTTCCGGAGCGGTAAGCTCACACCAGACCGACTGGTCCGGCCGCTTGTGAATCGTGATCGGCACCAGCCCTGCCCGCTCTTCAAACGTCACCCTGAGAGCGGTGTCGATCGCGCCCAGGCGACCCGTCGTCGCCAGGACAAACGCCGTGCCGATATTGGGATGCCCGGCAAAGGGCACCTCCGCCATCGGCGTGAAGATGCGTACCTTATTCGTATGCCCCGCTTCTTCCGGCGGGAACACAAAGGTCGTCTCAGAGAAATTAAACTCGCGCGCAACCTGCTGCATGCGCTCACCCGACAGGCCCGCCGCCTGGGGTAAAACCGCCAACTGATTACCCCCGAAGCGCGTATCAGTGAACACGTCACACAGATAATAGCGATACCGCATAGCTGATTTACCCTTCCTGCCCGCCCATCCCTGATAGGCAATCCAGTTCGATCTTTCAAGCGTCAGTCGCACTCCCGGCGTCCCGGACCCAGGCAACAGATTGACAAGTTTCTCAGGAAGTTGACAATACAGGGGAAACCGGCGTCGCCTGTTCTCGCTCAGCGAGTCGAGGCGTACGTCCGATCCGATATAAAGGAGGGGAGTATGCCAACCCAAAAATTCGCACCCATGACCAAGGATTTCCCGACCTTTGACTGCGACGCGCACGTCACGGAGCCGCCCTGGATCTGGGAGCAGGCCAAGGACTGGCTGACAAAAGATGAGCTGGAAGCGCTCAAGACCACGATGTGGTTTGACCAGGAGACCAAACAGCTCATCGTCAACGGCCATGCCGGTGCGGGTCTGGGCTCGCAGCGGATCGGCGGCACGCCCGGCGTTGTGAATATCCTTTCCCTGGCCGGACCGGGACTCAAGCATGACATCCAGCGCGCCATTAATGTCCGTAACCTGCACCCCGAGACGGCGATCTCTCAGGAGCAGGCCGCCTATCTGGACCACCGGGGCTCCTACGAGCCCGAGGCCCGCCTGCGTGATATGGACGTGCAGGGCATAGACCAGGTGATGATTATCCCGACCGATATCGACACCTATCCCTGGCTGCAAAACGCGGTTGGAGCCAAGGCCATGTGCAAAGCCTATAACGAGTGGGCGCATGGGTATTGCCAGGCCGACCCCGAGCGGATCTTTTTTGCGGCCCTGCTGCCCCTGCAGGATCCGGTGTTTGCCACGGAAGAACTCTACCGGGTGGCGGACAAAGGCTGCCGGGTTGGCTTGGTTCGTCCGATTGATGCCATGGGCAACTATCCGCTCCAGCCCAAGTATGAGCCGCTGTGGCAGGCCATGGAAGAGACCGGCGTGGTGTACGGCATGCACCCCTTTCCGGCCTTTGGCGCGCTGAAACCCCCAGGCTATACGGCCCAGTATTCCGGGGCGGAGTTGATCGCCCGCACGGTCACCACCGCGGGCCTGCCCCATCAATTTTTGACCAACGTCCAGAACTTCCAGTCCGAGGCTGCGCTGTGGGTTGTCATGGTGCTCATGTCCGGCTTTTTTGAGAAATATCCCAAGCTCCGGGCTGCGGTATTTGAGGCCTCTTCGACCTGGCTGAGCTTCCTGCTGGACGAGTGCGACAAGATGTATAAGCTGTATCGCAACGAGCGCGAGTTGCCGCCGCTCAAACGGCTGCCGAGCGAAACCTTTTTCGGCCACTGCGTGACCGGCTTTGAGGGCGATGAGGCGCCACCGTCGCGTTTGCCGGACTTCTATGGCGATATTCTGGCCTGGTCGTCCGACGTCTACCACCATGATGGCGACGACGCCTGGCGGGCGATTGAGACCATGCGTGAGTGTCAGCTATCCGATCTCTATCAAGCCAAGTTTCTCGGAGAAAACGCCCGCAAGCTGTACAACATCGACGCCCCGAAGACCTTCATCCGCACACGGGTGACTGAGATCGAACGGCCGGACTGGTGGCCGTCCGAGACGGAAATTCAACGCGCCCTGGAGCCCGAAGCCTCGCTGGTCCGTCCCTACGGCGAAGGGGCGCGCCGGGTCAACGGCCATGCGGTCGAAGGAGACCGGGCATGACCAGGCCGTTTGCCGTCTTTGATAGCGACAGCCACGTGGTCGAACCGCGGGCGGTCTGGGAGGACTACCTGGAGCCGGAGTTCCGTACGCTCGGCAAGACGGCCCTGTGGCGCGAGGAAGGCCAGTACGGCTCGTATCTCAAGATCAACGGCAAGATGTTCCGTGATCCCATGAATCCGAACATCCCGCGTTATGCCATCTGGAAGCCGGGCATGACCTGGGAGCAGGTCGGCGACCTCGACCCCACCACCCCGCACGCCAAAAGTGCTGGCGCTTCAGATCCGCACGCCAGACTGGCCGACATGGACGCCATGGGCGTAGACCAGGCATTTCTGTATCCAACCTGGTTTGCCGAGGGCTTTCATCTGGTCGAAGACCCGGATGTGGCGGCCGCCCTGGCCCGGGCCTATAACAACTGGCTGACCGATTTCTGTCAGACGGCCCCATCACGGCTCTATGCCGCGGCCATGCTGCCGCTCCAGAACATGGATTTTGCCCTGGAAGAACTGCGACGGGTGGCCGAGTTGCCGTGTTTCCGGGGCGCGTTCATTCGGCCCATGTTTATTGAGGGGCATTATTTCACCCATCCGTACTACGACCCGCTCTGGGCCGAGTTGGAGCGCCTGGGCGTGACCGCGGTAGTCCACCCGACACCTGGACTGTGGAATCCCGAGTGGACCTCCCACGGCCCGTTTATTGAGAAGGTCAAAAATCGGCTGAACCAACAGACTCTGCTGAGCGAAGTCGGCGGGGGCCCCACCGCTGGTGGCGGCGATGGCCGGTCGAATTTTTCCTTTTTTGCTTCCCCGGCGGTCGGCCATCCGGTCTCTCCGATTCTCTCCGGTTGGCTCGACAACCATATGTTCGTTGCCTCGACCTTGATCGGTTTTGCGGTCATGCAGCGCTTTCCCGAGATGAAAGTGGTGGTCGCGCACGGCAAGGCGTCGTGGATGGAAGAGGTGCTGGAAAAAATGGAGGCCTCGACCAAGACCATTCCGCTCCTCAACTACTATCCGGTTCGGACCGATCCCGAAGAACTGTGGGAAGAGGGCCGGGTGATGCTCGGTTTTGACGCCGAGGAGCGCATGATCCAGCGGTTACCCCACGCCTTTGCGGAAAAGGTCGTCTGGGGTTCGCGCTACCCCCAGCACGATACCACCAGCGCCTGGGATGCGATCGAGGCCCTGACCCAGGCTGCGGTGGAAGAGCCGCTGATGGCCCGCATGTTTGGCGGCAACGCCGCAGCGCAGTTTGATATTCCGCTCACGCGGCACGTAAATGCGTAAACGCGCCAAGTCCTTCCGCATCGATTACTCTGGCGCTACCCACTCCGGCTCTTCCTTATCGAGCGGGTAGCGTCGAAGGATCTGGTGCGGGCGATACTGCGCCTTGTAGGCCATAGAGGGGCTGTCCGCCACCCAATAGCCCAGATAGTGGTAGCGCAGTCCCCGCTGTCGAGCGTAGGCGGCCTGGCGTAAAATCGAAAAGACTCCGGGCGCGTGGGGCCGCCAGGCCGGGTCATGAAAAAAGTAGATGCTCGATAGAGCCTCGTGCGTCACGTCCGCCAGACCCACCCCAACGAGACGGTCCCGGTCGTAGTACAGAAATTCCCGGGCAAAGCTCCAGTTGCCCAAGAGAAAGCTGCGGAAATATGCGCGTTCATGGGTTGTCTGGGAGGGCCAGCCGCGCTGGGCGTGCATATACGCATGGTAGGCGTTAAAGAGCCGGATATGCTCAGAGGTCAGGGTCGGTTTTTGTACCACGACCCGAATCTCCGCATTGCGACGCAGGGTCCGTTTCTGACTGCGAGACGGTCGAAAGTCGGCCAGCGGCAGACGGAGGCTCCGGCACTGGGTACACTGCGGACAGACGGGCCGAAAGAATTCGCAGCCAAAGCGCCGCCAGCCGCGTCTGAGAAGTTCATTATACTGTTGGGCTGTCAGGTCCCGGATAATGCGATAGGTCAGAGAGGCCGTTTCTGTCGGGAGATACAGACAGCCATAGGGAGGCGTGGAAAAGCGTTGCAGCTCGTCAATACCGTGGGCCCAGTGCACCGGAGATGTCCCTCGGGTTCAGCCTGTCTCTGAAAATCGCTGCGTTTAATTGTCGAATCGGGTGAAGCACTTCACGCCGATCATTTCCATGATTTTACATTCAAGGACGCGGGTCTTGTTGCTGGGTGGGATCTGAATGACATAGGTTTCGCCCCCGGAGCACTCGGCATTCCAGTAGGCGGCCTGGTTTTCTTTATCCGTGCCTTGCAGAAACGAACGTGAGACCGTCTCGCAGGTTTTACCGCTCGTCTGTAAAATACCCGCCAGCGTTGTGGCACGTTCGGCCTTACTCTGGCTGAGTAAGAGTTGATGGCCTTCGTTGGCAAAGGCGGGTACCGCAAGAGCCAGACCGAGCAGGTATATCCATCCTGTCTTCATGACTTCGACTCCAATCCTATTGGTATTTTCTATATAAAAGATCGACCCCTCAAAGGGGAAACGGGTCAATTACGCCGTCCGGTTCTCCTGGTGCACACTCTGATGTATTCTCACTTCCCGCTCAAGCCGTTTCGCTAGTTTATCGCTTGCTACATCCAGTTCATAATCGAGTTGGAGCCCGAGCCAAAACTGGGCGGACATTCCAAAATACCGGGCGAGTCGAAGGGCGGTATCGGCAGTCACCCCACGTTTTCCAAGGACGATTTCGTTAATCCGCCGGGCAGGAACGCCAATGTCCAAGGCTAACCGGTTCTGACTCAGACTCATCGGCTTCAGAAACTCCTCCTGTAACACCTCCCCGGGGTGAACAGGCTGTAATTTCATCTTGCTCATTGTCATATGCTCCTTAGCGGCAAGCGTCATAATATATACTCAGAAAACATGCAGAAAGGTCTCAACACAGACGAGAGGCGACCAACTCTTCTCGTCTTGTCCGTTCATCCTTGCGAGTCGAAGAAACAAGGGCTAGGCTAGGCCGCGCAAGTGGGGTGAGAAGATATGAAAAATATAAGCACGATGCTGACTCGACGCGAATTTGTGGTGTCCACCTTGGCCACGGGCTTTGCCCTGGCCGTTCGTCCGGTTTCGGCCCAAACGATAACCACCGATACCAGTGGCCTGGAAGCCGGGGAGGTCCAGATACCGGTGGGCGATATCACCATTCCCGCCTATCAGGCGTGCCCGCAAACCGGCGGGCCCTTCCCGGTCGTGCTGGTCGTCCAGGAAATCTTTGGTGTGCACGAGCACATCAAAGACGTATGCCGCCGCTTCGCCAAGCAGGGCTATATCGCGGTTGCGCCGGAACTCTACGCCAGGCAGGGCGATGTGTCGCAGATGACGGATATCGGTGAGATTATTCGGACCGTGGTTGCCAAGGTCCCGGATGCCCAGGTCATGTCCGACCTGGATGCCACCGTGGACTGGGTAAAGTCGTCCGGCAAAGGTGACGTGACCAGACTCGGTATCACCGGCTTTTGCTGGGGCGGGCGCGTCGTATGGATGTATGCCGCCCACAGCCCGCAGCTCAAAGCCGGGGTGGCCTGGTATGGGCGTCTGGTCGGCCAGGCATCCGAACTCACCCCAAGCCATCCGGTCGATATTGCCGCGCAGCTCCACGCTCCGGTCCTCGGTCTGTACGGCGCCGCCGATAGCGGTATTCCAAACGAAACGGTTGAACAGATGCGCGCCGCGTTACAGGCAGCGGAAAGCCCCTCCGAGATTATTCTGTATCCTGATACGCCGCACGGTTTTCACGCCGACTATCGGGCCAGCTATCGTCAGGAAACGGCCCAGGACGGCTGGCAGCGTCTCCTGGCCTGGTTCAAAAGCAACGGGGCCGCCTAGAGCAAATCACGCTGCGGTGTAGCGTGTCTCTCTTCTCCTTTAGGAGTGCGGGCTTCCAGCCCGCATGGCGGCCATCCTGGCCGCCCTCCCAGGACGCTTGGGGCTGGCCATTGTCCTTCCCGACGAGCGCGAACTGGCACGGCTCCAATATATCGTGAAATGCTCTAAGAGCATCCGACACAGCGGAGGCGGTCAGGTAGAAGCGGGACGGGCCGTGCCGCTTCTACGCGGTCTGCGGCTCTATCAGCTCAAGCACGGCGGGCCACAACTCGCGGTCGTGGACGTTATAGCGGTACTCCGTATCGAGCTTTTCCAGAAGCATTCAGTATTGATACTGAATGGTAATGTTTTATGCCGCCTGGCATTAAAGAAAAACAATGCTATTCAGCATAGGGAATTACCGCTCAGAAGAAATTCTGAGCGCTTTTCGAGAAAGCCGTGGAGAATCCCCAGAATACCGCCGTGTCCCTGCGTCAGCACCTTGAGGAAAAAGGCATGATTGAGCACGAAGCCGGGCCCCTCGATGAGCCAGCCGCTGAAGCCGGGTTCCTCTTCCGCTGACTGCTGCCACCAGTGGAGCCAGGCAAAGGCCAACAGCACCTGTTCCGTATGGGGCAACATATAGAACGTTGCGGCCCAACTCGACGGCAACCCGTCTCCCTGCGATACCTGCGGCAGCCTCGGCTGCGCCTGGGGATCGTGTTCGGCCACCAATTGCCGCCAGTGCTGTCGGGCTTGCGCCAATAAGGCGTCGGTCCGCGCATGATCGGTCAGACGGGTCAGGAGATAGTGCATGGCTCTTTCCCGACAGAAGCGCCACGACAGGTGCCGCTTGCGGCCTATGCCGAGCCCAAAGCGTCCGAGACGCGCTGCAGGGCGGTCTCGACATTCTCCCGGCTGTTAAACGCGCTCAGTCGGACATAGCCCTCGCCGCATTTCCCGAACCCGGCCCCCGGTGTGCAGACCACTCCGGCTTTTTGCAGTAGGCGGTCAAAGAACTCCCAGGAGTCCGTGTTGGTTTTAATCCACACATAGGGGGAATGCTCTCCGCCAACGCAGGCATAACCCAAGCTCGTCATCGCCTCACGAATCAGGGCGGCATTGCCGAGGTAGTAGTTGCTCAATTCTCGAATTTGTTGCTTGCCCTCAGACGAGAAGGCGGCCTCGGCCGCACGCTGCACCGGGTAGGAGACACTGTTGAATTTTGTTGACTGGCGTCGGTCCCAGAGCGAATGGAGCGCATGGGCCGTACCCTGGGAGTCGTACACCTGGCACTCTCTGGGCACGATGGTGTAGGCGCAGCGCGTTCCGGTAAAGCCGGCGGTCTTGGACAGGCTCCGAAATTCGACCGCAACTTCTTTGGCCCCGTCGATCTCATAAATACTCTGCGGCAGGCTGTTGTCCCGGACAAACTCGACATAGGCCGCGTCATACAGAATGAGGGCCTTGTTCTCCCGCGCGTAGTCCACCCAGAGGCGCAACTGATCGGCGGTGATCATGCTGCCCGTGGGGTTATTGGGAAAACACAGATAAATAAGATCAACCGTTTCCTGGGGCAGCGCCGGGATATACCGGTTGTCAGCCGTTGACTCCAGATAGACCAGCCCCTCGTAGCGTCCGTCCCGCCAGGCTGCGGTCCGCCCGGCCATCACATTGGTATCGACGTACACCGGGTAGACGGGGTCGGGCACGGCCACACGCGTGTCCAGGGAAAAAAGCTCCTGAAAATTGCCGGAGTCACACTTCGCGCCGTCACTCACAAAAACCTCGTCGGGTTTCAGCGTCACCCCGCGCGGCTGAAAATCTCCGGCCACAATGGCTTCCTGCAAAAAGTCATAGCCCAGTTCCGGGCCGTAGCCCCGAAAAGTGGCGTCGTCCGCCATCTCATCCACGGCGCGATGCAAGGCCGTAATGCACGCCTCGGGCAGGGCGCGCGTTACATCGCCAATTCCCAAGCGGATAATGGTCTGGTCCGGATGGTCGGCCTGATAGGCATTGACCCGCCTGGCAATATCGGAAAACAGGTATGAGGCCTGGAGCTTCAGATAGTGTTCGTTCATCGTGATCATGAGGGCTGTCTCCTTCCGGTCCCTAGAGTGCGGGGACGATCTCTTTTGCGCACATCTCCAGATGTTCCATGTCGTCGAAGGCCGGGTTGAGCAAGAGGTGTTCGGCTCCGGCCCGGACGATCTCGCCGATCTTATTGCGGCATTCGTCCAGACTGCCCCAAACGGCGACCTGCGAGGCCATCTCCGCATTTTTATATCGGACGCCAAACCACTCCCGCAGCCGTTGTTCCGCGCGCGCCCGGTCGTTGTCCACCGCGATATAGACCCGCTTGGAAATCGTAAAGGAGGTCGGGTCACGATCGGCTTCATCCAGAAACTGCCGGATCAAACCCGACTGTCTGATGAAATCCTTGGTTGAGCTTGATCCGGCGCCCATCCAGCCGTCCCCGTGCCGGACGGCGCGTCGCAGCGGTCTTTCCTCGCGCGCGCCAAACCAGATAGGCGGGTGAGGCTTTTGTACCGGCTTGGGCTCCATGGTGATGTTCTCGAAGTTCCAGAACGTTCCGCTGACCGTGGCCTTAGGCTCTGTCCACAGCGCCTTGATGGCTCGAATGCCCTCCACAAAACGCCGGGCGCGGAGCTCACTGGAATAGCCGAAGATGGTCTCCGGGACGTGTCCGCCAACACCCAGACCGAAGATGAGCCGGCCCTGGCTCATCTGATCCAGGCTCGACAAACTCTTGGCCAGTTGCACCGGGTTGCGCAGCACCGTCAGCAGAACCGAGGTCCCGAGACGCGCCTTTGAGGTAATGGCGGCAATATAGTTGAGCAGGGCCACGGGTTCGAGGATAGCAAAGTCACTGACAATACTCTCCTGCACCCACAAGCTCTCGTAATCGAGGGCTTCGGCGCGGCCAACGAAATCCCGGACAAACGCCATATCAACCGGGGTATCGAGAAACACCTGGGGAACAGCAATCCCACACGGAATAGAGCCTGTAGCCATATCTTGTCTCCTTTATTTGGGTCCATTGGGTCAACTTGGGTCTCAAAGACTCAATAGACCCTATAGACCCAATGGACTCAATAGACCCTACAGACTCAATCCCCTATCTCCCGGCCAGTTCGGCGCGCACGACCTGTGCGCCTTTGACCATGGCGCGCAGTTTATTATAGGCACAGAAACGAGGCAGAGCCCGCAGACCGCAGTCCGTGGTCAGCGTCACCCGCTCCGGCTCGATGAACTGGAGCACCTTGCGAATACGTTCCGCCACCTGCTCCGGCGTCTCGACCTGAAGATTGCGCACATCAATCACCCCAACCGCGACTTCCTTGTCCGCGGGCAGGTCTTTCAGAATATGCGCGTCTTCCATTTCGCGGACCGCAAAGTCGAGCACGTACTGTTCGACCCCGGTGTCGTGCAGATGGGGCAGGATGGAGCCATAGCCCGCCCCGGACGGGAACAGACCCTGTGAGGCATTTCCCCAGGCCGCCCCAAAGCAGAAGTGCCAGGCGAGCTTGGCCTGTACGCCGTCAATGGTTTTGTTGATGACATCCACCACCCAGCCGAAATCGTCCGGGTTGCCGCTGAACAGGGGCAGCCACGCCCCCAGGTCTTCGAGCTGGAGGAAAGAGGCCCCGCTTGCCACCATGTCCTTCATCTCGGCATTAAAAATAGGCGCGAGGGCGTAGGCCAGGTCTTTCTGGGTTTTGTAGTACTCGAAATGAACGTGATAGGTCAGGTTGATCGGTCCCGCGCCCACGCTGCACCGCACCGGTTTCTTGGTATTGCGCTGGGCAAGATGGTACAGGTCGGCCAAGCGTAGCGGCCCGCGTTTCACCTCGTCGGTCACCGCGGTCGCGCCCCAGTCGGTGAGCCAGGCCGCATCATTGGATGAGGCATCCCCGCCTTCGACAAAGGGGTGGCTGTGTTTCGTTGGCACAAAGCCGTGAATGCGCTCATACCAATACCAGACGAAAGACCCGATGCAGCCACCGTAGTCGTCGAACCACATCTGACCGTCCGTCAGAATATCCAGCCCGGCCTGCTCCTGGTCTTGCAGCACGGTGCGGACCGCGTCTTCAAACGCCTCGGCATGGTTGACGTCCTTGAACGCCTCCCAGATATCCCGCCCGTGTAACTGATAGGTAAACCAGTGCGGGCGGGGATACGAGCCGACCATGGTCGTGGGTAGGAGCATATCGACTACGCTGTTTGACATGGCTGCTTTCTCCTTCTTATTCGGGTCTGTTGAGTCTTTAGGGTTCTTTGGGCCTCAAAGACCCAACCGACCCAACGGAC
>WTHD01000431.1:0-12698 GCA_011523265.1 Candidatus Binatota bacterium | reverse complement strand
GACCCAACGGACCCAACCGACTCAATCATTTCTCGCCCCTTTTCCGAGAGTGTCAGCGCCCGCTCCCACACGCCCCGGCCGCGAATATAACCGAGTTGATCGAGGCGGTTGACGATCACGCTCAGCGGCGAGGCGGCCATGCCGGTGGCCGTACTGAGCGTGCGCAGGCTTTTGTCTCCTCCCGCAAGCTGCTCCAGAATTGAGCGGCTGTCCGCGTCTAGCCCGGCAAAACCGACAAGGTTCGCAGGCGTATTGGGCAGGGCGGCGAGTGTGCGGTCTCCCTGGGGCGTGAGGCCAAACGTAAAATAATCGAGTCCGCTCCTGCCCCAGCGCTGGACGAGCCCGGCCCGTTCGAGCTCTTCGATGAGCCGGTGGCACTCGGCAGAATTGAGCATGGTGAAATCGCTCAGCTCAACCATGGTCGTATAGCCGGTTCGAATCAGGACCAACAGCCGTTCCTGCTCCGGGCTGAGGCGCAGCGTTTGAGCCTGTCCTGAGCTTGATCGAAGGGGCCGGTCAGCGGCAGCGCCGTCCGGCTGTGTCAGCAGGGACAGACCGAGCACGGTCGGGAAGGTAATGATGGAGCCAACCACAACCGTATGCATGGCACCCAGCGGGACGCCCATAAACTTCAGGATTTCGTAGACGAGCATGGCGACCGTCCCGATAAGCGTTCCCCAAAAGGCACCCGTAGGAGTAATAAAGGCCCAGCGATGTCCGAGGAGGAGGACGCAGGCCGCGGGGCCGAGCAGGGCGCAACTTACGGCCAGAAGATAATACGGCCCGCCAGGATAAAAACTCAGCAGCCAGATGGCAAAACCGGTCAGCAGGGTGAGCAGACGGCTCATCCGCAAGACCGCCTCCGGGGGGGCGTCGGGCCGGATAAAGCGCTGGTAGATGTCGCGGGAGAGCGAGGAGGTAATGCCCATATGCGCATTGCTGGTGGTGGAGATAGTGGCGGCCAGGGCCGCCACCAGACCCAATAGGGCCATGGCCGCGGGAAAGTCCCGCATGAGCAGACCGTAGGCGCCCATAGGGTTGGCCGGATTCACGGGGTCCAGAAAAGCGGCGCTGTGGACACTGCCGGCGTACAGGCCGAGTACCCCCATGGAACCGTGGATCACCAGGACGAGCAGCCCGCCGATAATGAACTGCCAGCGGGCAATCGGTTCGGTCCGCGCGGCCGCGGCGCGCAGCCAGTAGTAATTGCCGCCCCACTGAATAAAAAAGCCGATGACGAGTGAAACCGTCAGTACGCTCGGATAGCTCACCTGAAACCACGGAAAGGAGCCGAGCACACCGGAGGAGAGGGGCGTGGCGGTTACGAAACTCGTCTCGATCAGTTCCCAGCCGCCATAGCTGATCAAACAGTAGACGGCCAAGGCCGGCAGGAAGAGGAAGCCCAGCAAGACCTGCACGACATCGGTCAGCGTCAGCGCCCACATCCCGCCCAGAAAAATAAACGTCAGGTGTCCGCCCAGGACAATGGTAATCATGAGCCACAGCGGCGCGCCCAGGAAACCCTGCATGATGAGCGCCATGGCCACCACATTCATGGCCACCACGCCGGTGACACCCAGCAGGGTGGCAATGCTGACCACGATCCGGGTGCGCGTGTCAAAGCGCATCTCCAGCCACTCGGGGATGGTGTACGCGCCACAGCGCCGAATATACGGGCCGGCATAGACGCCGTACGCAATATAGCCGATCACCAGGGGCAGGCTGCCGCCCAGGATCCAGCCGAGAAAACCGTACTGTATGGTCAGGCCGGGGACGATGCTGGTCATGCTGCCGGCAAACGCAATGCCGCAAATGCTGGCAATCCCCGGAATGAGGCTGACCTGCCGGCCGGCCAGCAAAAAGTCGCCGTCGGTGCGCACCCAGCGTTTGGCGTACCAGCCGAGCGCCCAGAGCAGGACAATGAGGGCCAGAACGGAGGCAATAAAGATTGGCATGGCTCGGTTATTCCGCAAGACCGGACGGGCGCTCGTAGCGTCCGAACACGAGCAGCCCCAGAATCTGGAGGGCGTGAATGAGGACCATCAGGCACATGATGAGGACGACGAAATCGGACAGGGTGGCGTAGTCCATATAGAGTTGCGTCTCAAAACCGGTCACACAAACCAGGCAGAGGGCGGTCGGCAGGTTTTTGGCGCGCCCCAGAAAGAGGCTGAGCCCCAGGAGGATGAGACAATCGAAAAACGGACTGCCGATCCAGAAAAAGGCGGCGAAATTCTTCGTATGCAGGCGGCCGTCAAGCTCGACAAAACTCGGAATCGCCAAAAAGAACAGAGTGAAGCCCGCCACGATGATATAGGCCGCCATCATCCGCACCGTCCGCTCTATCATCCGGACGGCTTTCTCGGGGTCGTTGAGTTCTTCGGTCGATATGCCGGCCAGGAGACGCAGGAGTTTCTCCCCAGGCGTGCCGGCCGCGTTTCTCTGGTGTGGGTGCTCTGCCATGACAACAGATTATACGAATAAGATGCTGGCAAGCTTACGCGGTGTTGCGACGCAAGGCAAATCCGCTCCTCCCTTTCCTCCCGGTCCGGGACCCGTCACAATAATGAGTAAACGTGCCCTCCAACAGACATGAGAATGCTGGGTACGTTTACTCATTCCACACCGGAGGCGCGCTATGACCCTACACACGTATCGGCTCTGTCTTGCTCTGAGCCTCATCATGGCCGGACTGACATTTTTGCCACACACGAGCGCCCAGAACGGTCCCTCCGCCATCCCGGAAGGAAGCGGCAGCATTATCCAGCCGGTCTCGTGGCAATTGACCGGCGAGAACGCCGCCGACCTGACCGAGCAAGTCCGAGTGGTCGTTCGGCAATTCGAGGGCGCCATCCTGGTCAAGGACGAGAAAGATATCCTCGTTCTTTCTCTGCCCTCGGCAAAATTGACCGACCTGCATCAAAAGCTGTCTGCCCTCGGAACGCTAACGAGTCCGCCGGCCACCGATGAACACCGGGCACCGACCACCCTGCTTCGACTGAGGCTGGAGTAGATAGGGTCCGTTGGGTTTATGGGGTCCATTGGGTCCGACTCAACAGACCTTATGGACACAGTCGCACGGTCGTGGCTATACTCACGGCACTTTTCCGAACGAGGAGTGTACCATGAGTCTGCGCACACCGGAGCAATATAAAGAGAGCTTGAAAGACGGCCGGGAAGTCTATTATCGCGGTGAAAAGGTTGAGGATGTCACCACCCACCCGGTTATCGGCAAGGCGGTCCAGCACGCCTGCATCGACTACCAGATGGCCGAAGACCCGCGCTACCGCGACCTGGCGGTTGTCACCGACCCGCAGACCGGACAGGAGTATTCCCGGTATTATCAGCTGCCTCAGAACGCCGAAGACCTGCTCCAGCGCAGCCGTCTGATTGCCGCCAGTACCCGCGAGGGAGCCACGCTGGTTATTTTGATCAAAGAAATCGGCACGGACGCGCTCCTGGCGCTGCACGTTGTTGCCGAAGAAATGGCCAAGCACGGTGCGGGACAATATCGCGAGCGGGTCAAAAAGTATTATGAGCTGTGCCGGGATAATGATTATGCGGTGGCCGTGGCCCAGAGCGATGTCAAAGGGGACCGCAGCATGGGGCCTCAGGGCCAGGACCATCCGGACTATTACGTGCGCATTGTTGACCGGCGTGACGACGGCATCGTGGTCCGCGGAGCCAAGGTCCACACTTCGGTCTCCACCAATACGGACGAAGTCATTGTCCTGCCGACCCGGGCGATGCGCGAGGGCGATGAAGACTACGCCGTGGCCTTCGCCCTGCCGGTGGCCACCAAAGGGCTGAAGCTTCTGGCCAGTTCCTATGGCGGTTTCCAGAGAAACGACTTCGAGTATCCCATCAGTGCCAAACACAAAATGATGGAGACGCTGACCGTCTTCGAAGACGTCTTTGTCCCCTGGGAGCGGGTGTTCCTGGCCGGCGAAGTCGCCGCGGCGGGTTTGATGGCCCTGACCTTTGTGAAGTTCCACCGCTTCACCGCGGTGTCGTATAAACTGCCCCTCCTGGAACTCATGGCGGGCGCCTCCCAGGCCATAGCGGAATACAACGGCATTGAGCGGGCCGGCCATATTCGCGAGAAGCTGACCAAGCTGGCCAGCTATCATGCCACCGTCCAGGGGCTGATTCTGGCCGCGGCCCAGCAACACACGGTTGTCCCGCCGGGCATCGCCGTGCCCAACACGCTGATGACCAATGTAGCCAAATACCAGTTTGCCTCCAACTACCATCAGGCCGTCCAGATGGTGCAGGACGTGAGCGGCGGTCTGCTGGTGACCGGGCCGAGCCTGGAGGACTGGCGCAGCGAAGCAACCGGCCCCTACGTCCAGAAATATCTGGGCGGCAAGAAAGGCACCTCAACCGAGCACCGGCTGCGGCTGATGAATCTGATTTCGGACCTGACCGCGGGTGATTTTGGCGGTTATCAGGAAGTGCTGGCCGTACACGCCGAGGGCTCCCTTGAGGCCGAAAAGCTCCAGACCTATCGCGAGTACGATTTTGGGGCTGCGGCGGAGTACGCCCGCGAGTTGGCAGGGATCAAAGAAGGATAGGGGATTAGGGGTTCGGGACTGGGGGTTGGCCCCCACAGGGCTAATCCTCCTGGCCGAACGTCTGTTCATAGCGATCCTTGAACGTCTCGAACAGGGTGAGCTCTTGTGCGGTATAGGTCCGGTGGGTCTGGCTGGCGTGGGGAAAATAAAAGCGCAAGACGGCCTTCCCCTCTGCGTCATCAAGGCTGACAAACACGTTGACGGAATCGTCGTGTCCCGGCGCTTCGGCAAAGCGTACCTTGGTAATGGTGTCGAGGTCGGCGTGAATATGCCAGCCGCTATACTCGACCGTGGCCCACGGGTCGGAAAACTCGACCCTCTGGACCTTCTCGTCCAGAAACAGCTCGCTGACCGCCCCGTCACGTCCGACCGTACACACCAGCGCGGGCGTGCGCGCCAGGTCTTCGAGTAACTGTTTCACGCCGGGGATCATGCGTTCTTCTCGATGGCCTTTTCCTCTTTTTCATGACGGTCTAACAAGAGCTTGAGAAGACGAGGAGAGGCTCGAAAATTCGTCTTCTGTAGACGCTCAATTGCCGAGGGAAAATTGAGAAGCCCGAGTCTGGCCGCCTCGCTCAAGAGGCCGAGCAGGCCGGTCACTTTGAAACCATATTCTTTTGCAACTTGACGAGCTGCCTTCTCATCCAAAATAATCAGGTCTGCCCCCAAGTGTCGTGCCAAGAGAATTGCGTCTCGTTCGCCTGCGTGCAATCGGTCAAGTGCGGGGTTTGTCTCGCTCAGCGTAAGGGCCCCGGTATGGATGTTCGCCCAACTAGGGGGCTGGGCTATCCAGTCCTGAAGCCCGACTGGAGCCCCTTCAGCTTTTAGCTCATCACGTACTGATTTTGGGAGGGTGACTTGACCGAATAGTTTTGGAAACAGGTCAAGACAGTTAATGAGATAGAGATAGCAGATAGGGGACGTATTGGAGATAGTAATCACGGGCGAGTGACTGCACGGAGCGCTTCAATATCTCCTGCTAAGTCTTCTTCAGTATAGTCCAGATAGGCGTGTGCTTGCTTGAGCATCCTGTCGACCTCCCAACGTGAGGGAAGGCCAAGCATTTTTTGCACCTGCGCTTCGGTCAAGACTCCTGCTCGATACGCTTCGATTGCGACTGCTTCAAGAGTCCGCCGGGAGAGATTGCCCCAGTTTTGTGCGAGATGGAGGGCGATATCTTCCGGGAGTTCAATGGCAACATTCATTCTTTATACTCAGAAACCGATAAATTTTCTTAACTTTACTTGAATATCTACCCTCCTGTCCATGCCGAACTATTCAAAGAGAAGAGAATCTGCGGCATAAGACAAGGCAGCCTGGATATCCGCCCGGACGAGACGCGGATATGCCTCTAATAAATCTGCTTCTATCACTCCTTATGGCTCAGTCAATTTTTCCGGTTATTACTCCACCGTCACGCTCTTGGCCAGGTTGCGCGGCTGGTCCACATCGGTCCCGCGATACACGGCCACATGATAGGCCAGGAGCTGGAGCGGAATGCTGAGCAGAATCGGCATGATCAGATGGTTGGTGGTTGGAACCTGGATAATCTCCCAGGCGATTTCTTCGAGCTCGGGCGAGGGAGTGTCGGTCAGGGCGATAATGCGCCCGCCGCGCGCCTCAACCTCTTTCATATTGCTCAGTGTTTTCTCGTATACCGGGTCTTTGGGCAGCAGGACGACAACCGGCATCTGCTCGTCGATCAGGGCAATCGGACCGTGCTTCATCTCCCCGGCCGGATAGCCCTCGGCGTGAATATAGGACAGTTCCTTGAGCTTGAGCGCGCCCTCAAGCGCAATCGGATAGTTGATGCCCCGCCCCAGATACAGGAAGTCACTGGCATGGCCGTATTTCTTGGCGATCTTTCCAATCGCTTTGGTCTTCTCCAACGTCGCCTGGACCAGGGCGGGCAGGGTGACAATATCTTCGATGAGTTTCCGGCCATGGTTGCGGTCGAGGACGCCGCGGCGTTGTCCGAGGTGCAGAGCCAGCAGATAGAGGGCGGTCAACTGCGTCGTAAACGCCTTGGTTGACGCCACGCTGATCTCGGGTCCGGCATGGGTATAGACCACCATGTCGGATTTGCGCGCAATGGACGAATCGACCACATTGCAGACGGCCAGCGTGCTGGCACCCTTGTTTTTACCCCCTTCGAGCGCGGCCAGCGTATCCGCAGTCTCGCCCGACTGAGAACTCGCCAGAACCAGGCTGTCCGTATCGAGCGGCGTGGGGCGGTAGCGGAATTCACTGCCGTAATCGACCTCGGTCGGCAGTCCGGCCAGTTCCTCCAAAAGGAATTTGCCAACCAGACAGGCGTGCCAGGCCGTGCCGCACGCAACCAGGGTCGCCCGCTTGACCGCATCGAGCGCGGGTAGCTGGTCCGTGAGTTCACCCAGCGCAATCTCGCCGGATTCCTCCAGGATACGGCTGCGCATGGTATCGATAATGGCCTGGGGCTGTTCATGGATTTCCTTCAGCAAAAAATGCTTATAACCGCTCTTCTGGGCCGTAATCGGGTCCCAGGTAATATGGCGCGGCTCGCGCTCAACCGGCCGACCGGAGAAGTCCGAGATCGCGACACCCTGACGACTCACCTCGGCCATCTCGCCGTCATCCAGGAAGAGCACCCGGCGGGTGTAATCGAGCAGGGCGGGAATATCGGAGGCCACAAAACTCTCCTCCTCCCCGAGTCCGATGACAATGGGCGTGGCGTTTTTGGCCGTCAGGAGTGTTTCCGGGTCCCGCTCGCTCAGGGCAACCAGGGCGAACGAACCGGAAAGATGCCGCAGGGCGGCCCGGGTCGCCTCACGGAACGAGTGTCCCTCTTGCAGGTATCGGTCGATCAGGTGGGCAATGACTTCGGTATCCGTCTCGGAGCTGAACGTTCGCCCTTTGCCCATGAGTTCGTAGCGCAGTTCAAGATAGTTCTCGATAATGCCGTTGTGGATGACCACCACGTCGCCGGCGCGGTGCGGGTGGGCGTTCTCCTCGGACGGCGGCCCGTGGGTCGCCCAGCGGGTGTGACCGATGCCGACAGAACCGGGCAGGGGTTCGGCCTGTAAGAGCTGGTCAAGCTGGGCGAGCTTGCCGACCGCTCGCCGGATGGCAATACGGCCGTTCGTGAATGCGGCGATCCCCGCGGAGTCGTAGCCGCGGTACTCAAGCCGCTTGAGTCCCTGGAATAGGAGCGGGGCCGCCTCGCGGTGCCCAACATATCCCATAATGCCGCACATGGTTAAGCCCTTTGGGTCTATGGAGTCCTTTGGGTCTGTTGGGTTGGGGGGGCTGAGGTTATGCCCGGGTCTTTCGTCTGTGCGGAACCTTTGGGGCTTTCCGATTGCTTAGTAGTATTCCGAAGGAGGTAGGTGATGAGGCCGCTCGTTAAGCGTGCCACGGACTCTGCTTGATCGTAAATCTTTTGAAAGCTGACCTTGTTTGTATAGCCCTGATCAAGAGCAACGTAGAGGAGGCTTTGTACCTCGGCGCACGAGCCTTTACTGATAAAGAGAAACTGGGCAAATTCTCTATCGGTTCTCCGCGAAAAGCCCTCGGCGATATTCGACATAACGGACACGGCTGCGGCGGTAATCTGGTCGCGGAAACGGTAGTCCCTCCCTGTGTCCTGCGCTTGCCCGGTCATATCGTAGACCTGAGACACCAAGACCCGCGCCGCCTTCCACGCCTCCAAGTCCTCAAACCGCTCTATTTTCATAACCGACCCAACGACTCAACGACTCAATGACTCAACCGACTCAATCGACCTTCTTGTTTCTTTCCTTGTCGCGTTTGGCTGCGGTCCAGCCTTCCCGTATTTCTTCCTGACGCCGATTAAAGACCAGGGCGCCCGCGGGCACATCCTGCCGGACCGTGGTGGCGGTGGCAATATACGCGTCGTCGTGGACGGTCAGCGGGGCGACCAGGGTCGTATCCGAGCCGACCTGGACGCGGTCTCCGATCCTGGTCCTATGCTTGCGAAAGCCGTCATAGTTGCAGGTGATCGTGCCCGCGCCGATATTGGCCTCGCGGCCGATTTCCGCGTCGCCGATATACGCCAGATGTTTGGCTTTGGTCCGTTCGCCGATGGTGGATTTCTTGACCTCAACGAAATTGCCGATCTCGGCCTGGGGAGCCAGCACGGCCCCGCCCCGCATGTGTGAAAACGGCCCGGCCGAGGAGTCGTCGCCGAGCTGGCTGTCGCTGAGCACAACCGAGAAATAGATGCGGACATTGTCGCCGATAGTGCAGTTCTCGATATAGGCGTTGCCGTCGATCCGGCAGTGCGAGCCGATAGCGGTCTTGCCTTTGATATGGGTATTCGGACCGACGACCGTGTCCGGGCCGATGGTCGCTTCCTCACTCAGATAGACCGTCTGCGCATCCTCAAAGGTGACACCGGCGTCCATCCACTGCCGGCGGAGTTGTTCCTGGCGTGTTGTTTCCATACGAGCAAGCTCCTGTCGGGAATTCACCCCTTCGACTTCGTGACAGTTCGGCGCGGGCACGGCCCGGGTCGGGAGTCCGGCCCGGACGGCCGCGGCCACGATGTCGGTCAGATAGTATTCGCCTTGAGCGTTTGTGGGTTGGAGACGGTCGAGCGCGGAAAAGAGAAAGTCCGCCGCAACGCAGTATATCCCGGTGTTGATCTCCCGGACGCCGCGCTCCCGGGCCGAGGCGTCCCGCGCCTCCACGATGCGGACTACCTGGCCGTCGGCGCGGCGCATCACACGCCCGTACTGAGCGGGGTCGGCGGGCCGGGCGGTCAGGACCGACAGGGTCGCTTGGTGAGCGCGGTGATCCGCGACAAATCGGGCCAGCGTTTGGGTCGTGAGCAGGGGCACGTCGCCGGAGACGATCAGCACATCCCCCCGAAAGCCGACAAGCGGCGCTTGTGCCGCGCGGACCGCGTCCCCGGTGCCGCGCTGTTCTTTTTGGAGAGCAAAGACCACCCCGTCTGCCTGACACGCCGCCTGAACCGCGGCGGCCTGATGGCCGACCACGACAACCAGGCGGCTGGGGTGGAGGCGCTGGCTGGTCTGAATGACCCGCGTCAGGAGCGGTTGTCCGGCCAGATGATGCAGCACCTTGGCCCGCTCGGAGCGCATGCGCGTCCCCTTGCCCGCGGCCAGAATGACGATGCCCAGGGGTCGTGCCTGGTGTTGATCCGGTTCAGCCACGTCAACCCGCCCTCCCGTCCGTTCCCGCAATCCGATAAGCGTCCGGCTCAATCCGCCGTGTGCAGCCGGTCCGGGAGTTGTTCAAACCAGGGCAGGACCAGGGTTTCGTTGATGGAATACGTATAGGCGTGCCCCCAGTCGGGCAGCTCGGTATAGCGGACGTGGGTAAATTCCTGTCCCTCCAGGAACTCTCGGGCCATGCGCGCCGAGGAGACCGGGAAAATAAAATCCTTTGCCCCGTGGACGATAAAGATGGGCAGGGCTGTCGCCTGTTTATAATCGAGCCAGGGCGGCAGGACCCCGGCAACGGGAGCGATACCGGCAAAGAGCTTGGAGCAACTGATCCCGAGCGCGTACGAAAACGTCCCGCCGTCAGACAGACCGCTGACCAGAATGCGGTTGGTATTCACCGCGTATTCATCCATGACCGTTTCCAGCATGGACAGAATGGAGCGCACATCGAGGCCGGGCTGCTGAATGGACCAGGTCTGGCCCAGGGATTTCGGCGAGAGCAGGATCAAGCCGCGACTCTTGGCCGTCCTGAGCCAGGTCAGCAGATAGTCATCGCCGCGCCCGTGGCCGCCGTGGAGCGTAATCACCAGGGGCCAGCGTGTGCCGGGGTCGTAGTTTTCGGGGACGTATAAGGAATACTCGGCGTGCTTATTGGTCTGCTTGCGATGCATCACGCCGGTCTGGGCGGTGTTGTTTGCGGCCGGAGTCTCAAGCTCGGCCCGGCGCGGAAAATCATCCGGCAAAAACCAGTACGGCTGGAGCGGCGGCAACTCGGCGCGCAGGTCGTACAACAGATATTTGCCCAGCGAGAACGCCCGCCGGCTCTGCATATAGGCGACAATGAAGTTATGCGCCGACCCGGTCCGAAAGGACGTATAGGCGTCCTCAAGATGTTCGAGCGCCT
This sequence comes from Candidatus Binatota bacterium, assembly GCA_011523265.1. GTDB lineage: Bacteria > Desulfobacterota > Binatia > Bin18 > Bin18 > Bin18. The sequence goes on along the minus strand of WTHD01000431.1, from coordinate 2,034 downwards.
CCAGCCATTGGGTATGAAAGGCGGCCCGTTCCGGGGGGACTTCCAGGCCCTCGTTCTGCGTATTGAGGGCAGTGAACAGGTCTCCTACCTGTTCGACCAGTTCGGCCTGATGCTGGGGGATTTTCGCCAGGTGAATCTGCTCTTGGAGGGCCTCGAAGGTGCGCAGGAAGCCCAGAATCTGCTCGGCTTGGCGGGTTGTTGTCTGGTGATAGTTTTCCGCAACGCTTTCCATGGTCCGCCTCCCTTGTGTGTGGGTGAGGCTAGCAGTTCGGCTTTCGCAGTTGCAAGGGGGAAGGCCATGTGACAAAGAAGAGACGTGTTCAACCGATTTGGAATCAATGAAGAACACGTTTCTTCTTCGCGCTGGGAGCGGGTATGAAAAAGCCTTACCCCCTCCTGCGCGCGCTCCCCTCCGTGGAAAAACTGCTGGGAACGCCGGCGCTTCAGCCCATCCTGGCACGCTATAACCGAACGTATATCACCGACCTGATTCGTCAGATCCTGGAGACGATGCGTCAGGACATTCTCTCCGGCGTCCAGACCACACCGCTGCCCGAGCACGACCTGGTCGAGCGTATCACCGCCCGGCTCGGGCGCGAGGACCGGTCGCCGCTGCGTTCGGTCATCAACGCCACCGGCACGGTGCTGCACACCAACCTCGGGCGCGCCCTGCTGGCCCAGGAAGCCATAGACGCCACGGTCCGGGCGGCGTCCACCCCCGTGACGCTCGAATACGACGTGTCCCGGGCCGGTCGCGGCGACCGGGACGAGTTGGTTGAGGCCGACCTGACCGCCCTGACCGGCGCGGAGGCGGCCACAGTGGTAAACAATAACGCGGCTGCGGTGCTACTGGCCCTGAACACGCTGGCGGAAGGGCGGGAAGGGATCGTTTCGCGCGGGGAGCTGATCGAGATTGGCGGCTCTTTCCGCATCCCGGAGGTCATGCGCAAGAGCGGTGTGGTACTACGCGAGGTCGGCACGACCAACCGGACCCATCCGCTCGATTATAGCAACGCTATCTCGGACCAGACGGGTGTTCTGCTCAAGGTGCATACCAGCAATTACCGGGTCGTGGGCTTCACCGCCGAGGTTGGCCTGGAAGAACTGGTGGCCCTGGGCAGGGAGCGTGGTATCCCGGTCATGGAGGATTTGGGAGCCGGGGCGCTGATCGACCTGGCCCAGTACGGCCTGCCGCCGGAACCGGTCGTGGCCGAGCGGGTCGCCAAAGGCGCGGACGTGGTCACCTTTAGCGGCGATAAACTCCTCGGCGGACCGCAGGCCGGGCTCATTGTGGGTCGCAAAGCCTGGGTGGACAAGATTAAAAAGAACCCGCTCAAACGGGCGCTGCGCCTCGACAAGCTGACGCTGGCGGCCCTGAGCGCGACCCTGCGCCTGTACCGCCGTTCACCCCGGTTGCAGCACGACCTGCCCACCCTGCGTTGGCTGACTCGGTCGCTGAACGACATGGAGACCCTGGCGGCTCAGGCGGTCCCGCTTATCCGGCAGGCGCTCGACAGCGCATTCGCGCTGAGCGTCGAGCAGGCAACCGCCCAGATCGGCAGCGGGGCGCTGCCGGAGGAGGAAATCCCCAGCACGGTCATTGCCGTTCGGCATGGCGAGCTGTCCGCGGAAAAAATCGCCCAGCGTTTCCGGCAGGCCGAGCCACCCATCCTGGGCCGGATTCACAACGACACATTCTTGCTCGACCTGCGCGGTATTTTTGATCCGCAGGACCTTGTGCCGTAACGCGACTCAGTTGCCATTGCCATACAGTTCCTTCCGGCTCAATGTTCCGTACACAGTCCCGCTTCGCACGCCGAGTTGAATACGACTGTGGCCCTTGGCCTTCGTGTCGATCAGTTTCCGTGCCATCTCGGCGACTATTTCCAAACCACGAGCGATCGGTTCGGGGATATCTTTGACATCAATGGTTTCCATATTCTAACCCAGACGGTCACGGAGAAATGGCGGAGAAGGGATGGAGTCGAACCATCCGCGCAACTTACGCCACGCAACTCGGTTTTGAAGACCGGT
>WTHD01000015.1 GCA_011523265.1 Candidatus Binatota bacterium | reverse complement strand
TTCCTGGGCAATTTAGTAACGGGCCGCCCCTCAGTCGTCAACTCCCCCTGCCCCTCTCAAGGAGCGAATCATTGAGCCATATCGATTTTCTCCCGCCCCCCCATATAAGGGCGAAGGACATTGGGTATGACAACGCTCCCATCCTCTTGTTGGTAGTTCTCAAGAATAGCGATGACAACCCGTGGGAGGGCAAGTCCGGAGCCGTTCAGGGTGTGCACCAACTCAGGTTTTGCACCAGGTTCGGGCCGATACCGGATTTTCGCCCGACGGGCCTGGAAATCGCGGAAATTGGAGCAGGAACTCACTTCGAGCCATTCGGCACAGCCCGGAGCCCACATTTCCACATCATATTTGCAGGCCGCAACAAAGCTCAGATCTCCGGTACACATCTGAACGACCCGATACGGGATGTTGAGTTTGCGACACACATCTTCCGCATTGTCGACCAGCGCGAGCAACTCCGCATCCGATTGCGCCGGCTCAACAAATTTTACCATTTCGACCTTGTCGAACTGATGGCCACGTTTAATGCCGCGAACATCACGGCCCGCCGACATTTTCTCGCGGCGGAAGCACGGCGTATACGCCACATGATACAATGGGAGCTGTCCGGATTCGATCACTTCTTCTCTATAGAGATTGGTCACGGGCACTTCTGCCGTAGGAATAAACCAAAAGTCTTCTTCAATATCCCGGTAGAGATTATCCCCAAATTTTGGCAGGTTACCCGTCCCAACTAAACAATCCTGTTTCACCATGGCAGGTGGGTATATTTCGGTATAGCCGTGTTCATTGACATGCAGATCCAGCATCCAGCTAATCAGCGCGCGCTGGAGTCGGGCGCCGAGTCCTTTGAGGATATAAAAACGGCTGCCCGAAATTTTTACCCCGCGCTCAAAGTCAATAATACCCAAGGCCTCGCCCAGTTCCCAGTGCGGACGAGGAGAAAAAGCAAAGGCCGGCAGTTTTCCTTCCGTTCGGATGACGACATTTTCGTCCTCGTCTTTCCCAACCGGGACGTCTGGGTGGGGTAGGTTTGGCAAATCCAAGAGCCGCTGCTGGAAGTCTTCTTCTTCCCGAGCGAGTTGTTTCTCCAGTTTGCTCACTCGCTCTCCGAGCGCTCGCATGGACCGGACGGCGGTGTCTCGCTCGGTGGGATCGGAAATTTTGCGAATTTCTTTTGAACGTTTCGTACGTTCAGCGCGCAGTGCCTCGACTGCGCTTATGCGCGCGCGTCGAACTCGATCGCTATTCAGCAGGGCGTCAACGTCAGTACCTGGGACACCGACCGTTGCCAGTCGTTCTTTCACTTCTTCCGGGTTGTCTCGGATCAGTTTAATATCAAGCATACTTCGCTCTTTATCGTGAAGTTGGGAATTCAAAAGCCGCTTTGATATGGGTCAGTTGCGCAGTATCTCCTTCCCCCATAATTCCGATGACGTCAAATCGTGCAGCGTGGTCATGGAGTTGGAAACGCGAAAGATAATGGAGAGCAGTCATGGCGATTTGGCGTTGCTTCCGCTTGTTTACTGAGGCGAGAGGGTTTCCGAACGCCTGAGAGCGGTGCGTCCGAACCTCCACGAAGACAATCGTTCCTTTATCCTGTGCAACGAGATCAATTTCTCCGCGAGGGCAGCGGTAATTTCGGTCCACTATCGTATAGCCGAGGCTCTGTAAAAACTGTGCGGCGCGTTGCTCACCGTGTTGGCCGAACAGGCGTCGCCGGTCGCCTCTCACCATAACGATGTCTTTCGGGTCTGTTGAGTCATTGGGTCTGTTGAGTCTTGACCCCAAAGACCCTAAAGACTCAACGGACTCAACGAACACATACAGGGTAGCTGACACGGCTTGCGTGGATCAAGAGCGTCCTCCGACGACCGGCTGACCGCGAAGAGTAAACGTGTCCTCCCATAGACAGGCAGACGCTCGACACATTTACTCTTTGTTGAATTGCAAGAGGTGGTGTGACACACTGACACGCACAGCAAGAAGAGCAACTATGCGTATTACACGGGATGAAGTTCGACAGGTTGCCGTACTGGCCCGCCTGTCGTTTACAGAGGAAGAATTGGCGGAGCTGACTCAACACTTTGATACGATCTTAACCTATGTCGATAAATTGGACGAACTGCAAACCGACAGCGTTGAGCCGACCGCCCACGCGGTAGCGGTGTCCGCTCCGCTCCGAGACGATGTTGTCACCAATACGCCAAGTGCCGCCCAAACGGATGTCCTGCTGGCAAATGCACCGAGTCGGAAAACCCATTTTTTTCGCGTTCCCAAAATCATTGAGTAGACATGTCGCACCATGCTCTGACCATTCATCAAGCCCAGGAAAAACTGCGCGCCCGAGAAGTCAGCGCGGTCGAGCTGTCGCAGTCGGTTCTGAACCGGATTCAAGCAACGGATGGGCGCCTGCATTCCTATTTGACCGTGTGTGCCGAAGAAGCGCTCGCCCAGGCAGAAGCCGCAGACCGGACACTTTCAAACGGAGCGATCCCACCTCCGCTGTGCGGGATTCCGATTGCGCTCAAGGACGTTATCCTCGCCCAGGGAGTGCGTTCAACCGCAGGCTCAAAAATTCTCGAACGCTTTATTTCGCCGTATGACGCCACCGTGACACAGCGCCTCAAGGAGGCGGGTGCGGTGATTATCGGTAAGGTCAACTGTGACGAATTTGCGATGGGCTCGTCCAACGAAAATTCGGCCTTTGCCCCCTGCCGGAATCCGTGGGATACGGACCGGGTACCGGGCGGCTCATCTGGCGGGTCGGCAGCATCCGTTGCGGCCGACCAGGCCTGTGCGTCTTTGGGAACGGATACGGGCGGTTCCATCCGCCTGCCGGCCGCATTCTGCGGCATTGTGGGCCTGAAACCAACCTATGGGCGGGTGAGTCGGTTTGGGGTTGTGGCCTATGCGTCGTCCCTGGACCAGGTCGGTCCGTGTACCAAAGATGTCCGGGACTGCGCCCTCCTGCTGGAGGTGATTGCCGGCTATGACTCTCGCGATTCGACTTCCGTCAACAGACCCACACCGAGCTATACTACCCATCTGGAGCGAGGCGTCAGCGGCCTGCGTATCGGGATACCGCAAGAATACTTTATTGAGGGAATGCAGCCGGAAGTCGAAACTGCGGTCAGAGATGCGATGGCCCACTTACAAGCATTAGGGGCAGAGGCCGTCCCCATCTCTCTCCCTCATACTGAGTATGCCGTGGCAAGCTATTATATTATTGCCATGGCTGAGGCGAGCTCAAATCTGGCTCGCTACGATGGTGTCCGCTATGGCTACCGGGCGGCTGAGGTTGAAGACCTGGGGGAACTGTATCAAACGACCCGCGCCCAGGGGTTTGGCAGTGAGGTCAAGCGGCGGATTGCGCTCGGTACCTATGTCTTATCCGCCGGGTATTATGATGCCTATTATGTCAAGGCACAAAAGGTACGGACTCTTATTCGACAGGATTTCCTGGATGCTTTTGAAGCCTGTGATATCATTGCGACTCCGGTCGCTCCGACAACCGCGTTTCGGCTGGGAGAGAAGCTGGCGGCCCCACTCACGATGTATCTTTCGGATATTTTTACGATAGCGGTCAATTTGGCCGGCTTGCCAGGGCTGTCTGTCCCGTGCGGCTTTGATCATCACGGGTTGCCGATTGGACTCCAGTTGCTAGGGCGTCCCTTTGATGAAGAAGCCCTGCTCCAGGCTGCTTACGCGTACGAACAGGATCATGACTGGCGGACCCGGAAACCGCCGCTCTAACAGCAGCAATATAGACAGAGTAACAGTATGTCCTACGAATCCGTCATTGGCCTGGAAGTGCACGCGCAGTTACTGACCGAGTCAAAAATTTTTTGTGGCTGTTCCACCCGCTTCGGCGCGGCGCCCAACCAGCATACCTGCCCGGTCTGCCTGGGTTTGCCCGGGGTCTTGCCCGTGCTCAATAAGAAGGTCGTTGATTTCGCTCTCCGCGCCGCACTGGCCACGCACTGCGCGGTTGCGCCCTCAAGCCGCTGGGCACGGAAAAACTATTTTTATCCCGACCTGCCCAAGGGCTACCAAATCAGCATGTACGAGCTACCCATTGCCGAACACGGTTATCTTGAGGTCGCCGACCAAGGCCAAGCAAAAAAGGTGCGCTTAACCCGAATTCATATGGAGGAAGACGCAGGCAAGAGCATCCATGATGCCGAGGCAGGCGCGAGTCTTGTTGACCTGAATCGTACTGGTGTTCCCTTATTGGAGATTGTGAGCGAACCGGATATCCGGTCTGCCGCGGAAGCGGGTCATTATCTGCGTAGCTTGCGGGCTCTGCTTCAATATATCGAGGTCTGTGATGGCAATATGGAAGAAGGCAGCCTGCGCTGCGACGCCAACGTCTCCATCCGCCCGCAGGGAAGCGCTGAGTTCGGCACGAGAACAGAGATCAAGAACCTCAATTCGTTTCGGGCTGTCGAAAAGGCGATCGAGCATGAAATTCAGCGCCAGACCGAGGTCGTCGAAGCCGGCGGGCGAGTCGTCCAGGAAACCCGTCTATGGGATGCAGACCGAGAGGTGACCCGGCCCATGCGCAGCAAGGAGTTCGCCCACGATTATCGCTATTTTCCCGACCCGGATTTGTTACCCCTGGTCGTAGACCAGACCTGGGTCGAAAACGTTCGAGCCGCCCTGCCCGAGCTGCCGGCCATGCGGCGAGCCCGCTTCATGCACGACTACGGCCTGCCGGCCTACGACGCCGAGGTACTGACGGCCCGCAAGGATGTGGCCGACTATTTCGAGGCCAGTGTGCGCGCCTGCCCTGTAGCACCCAAAGTCGTCAGCAACTGGGTCATGGACAGCGTACTGCGCTTCGTCAAGGAAGAAAAACTGGACGCGGCGCTGAAAATTGAGACCTGGCCCTGCCCGCCCGAGCACCTGGGTAGGTTAATCGGGCTGATACAGGACGGCACCATCAGCACGACCATCGCCAAAACCGTCTACGAAGAAATGCGCCAAACCGGTCAGCCCCCAGAAGAGATCATTGAGACCAAGGGGTTGCGCCAGGTCAGCGACACCGACACCTTACAGGCCGCCATTGCCGAGGTATTGACGGCCAACCCGGACAAAGTGGAGGCCTATCGTGGCGGCAAAGAAAAGCTGATCGGCTTCTTTGTCGGACAGGTCATGCGTGCCACCCAGGGCAAGGCCAATCCCCAGATGGTCAATACTCTCTTACGGCAAAAACTCTCCCAGTAGCATCACTAGCGATTCAACTGTTCCGGCACAGGAGCCCAGCATGGATTTTCATTTTACCCCAGCGCAGGAGGCCTTTCGGCAGGAACTCCGCACCTGGCTTGCGGTCAACCTGCCACAAAACGATGGCCCGT
>WTHD01000097.1 GCA_011523265.1 Candidatus Binatota bacterium | reverse complement strand
CTCAGGCGCCGTCCGCGCTCACTGGTCGGGATCCCCCAGCCGTCGTACTCGACCGCACGGTAGCCCTGCACGAGCCCGAGGCAGAAGCGCCCGCCGGACATCAAGTCGATGACGGCTGCTTCCTCCGCCACCAAAACAGGATCGTGCAGCGGCAGAATGAGGTTCGGCCCGATCTCCATACGTTTGGTGCGCGCCGCCAGCGCGGCGCAGACCGCCATGGGCGATGTGCAATGGCCTTCGGGCTCGGTGAAGTGGTGCTCATAGACCCAGCAGCTGTCGAACCCCAGCTCTTCGGCATAAACGGCGAGCTCGATTTCATCCTGATAGAGCTGTGACCAGGACTTGGTGCGGAACTGCTGTGGATACCTCATGTGGATCGAGAAGCCTACTTTCATGCGATTCTCCGTTGACTGTCTATCCAATGCGGAATGGTGGGCAATTGCTCGGGTGACGGTATGGGCGTAACCATGGCTTCATTGTTGCTGTGGAGCGATATCCGGCGTACCGGTGGCTGGCCAGTAGACTGCACCATAACACTATACGGATAAAAAACACCATACTTTCATGCTCCGCAATGGGCCACTGCGCACACCGCGGCCAGCACGAGGAGGCTGACCGGGGTCAGCCTCCTCGGCTGTCGCAGGACCACGGCTGAACCGCCATCTTCGCGATACGGTTTTCTCAGGACGACTCTCCCGTAGCACACCCGTCAGTCCGTCCGACGAATGACTTCCACCTCGATAGTGGACGAAGAGGCGGACGTGTGGGCTTCAAGACGCCGCCGAATAGCGCGCTTCAGCGCGGCCCGGGTTGGTGGGAAGAGCAAGCTGAAACCGACAACGTCGGTTACAATTCCCGGTGTAATCAAGAGGAGTCCGGCCCCGAGAATAAGCGCGGCGTCGATCAACTCTCCGGTTGGGGCAATCCCGTTGTGGAGATTTTCCTGCATCTGCCGCAGCGTCCGCCAGCCTTCCAACCGTGCCAGATACGCTCCAACAACCCCCGTACCGACAACCAGGAGGATGGTCAGGCCGACTCCGAGGATACTGCCGACCTGAAGGAGCAGATACAACTCTGCGAGAGGAACAATGGTGAATAGTACGAGGAGTCGAAAGAACATGACTTCCACAGCACAGGGGCCAAGCCCGTCCGAAGCGACGAAGGGCAGGGACTGGATCGTTATTGCACGGCACGTCTCAATCGATCGGGCAGAAGATTACGCATGAACGGCAGTCCGACCACGAGAACGGCTGCGCCAAGAACGAACCAGGTCCCGTTGCGCCACACCATCCCCATGACGATCATGGACAAACCCCACAGGACGATGAGAAGACAGAGGGCGACTTGTAGGACAACAGGATTCATCAGCGTATCTCTCCTTAGGGAAAAGCTCCCATTCGTCTCGCGTGCTGCCCTTAGGGTGCCTTCTGAGCCTGGTCGGCAGCCAGGGCGTCAACTCTATGGTCTACCAGGGCGTCGGCTCGCGCCAGCAAGGCTTCATCGTTGGTGAATTTCTCGACCATATAGCTCAGGTCGCTGAGATCGTGAATCAGGAGCTTGACCGCCTGTTCACGGACCATTTGCTCGCGGACCACATGGAGCAGGTCAACAACCACGTCTTCCAGCTCGGAGCCTTCGACGTCTATGGCCATTTCAAAAGCACGCTCGACGGAAATCTCTTTCCCAGCCTCGCGGCTATAGGCGTTGAGGAGAGACCGGAGGCGAACCACGGTTGACGGATCGAACCAGACCTTGCTGCTCTCTGCAACACTAGGGTCGTTTTCAACTACGCCTTCGACGAGGGCCAGCGCCCCAAGATGACTGGCCTCGTGACGCGCCATGCCAAACCAGAACTTGCGCAGCTCCTCCTGGCTTTCAAACAGGTGGGTGAACTGCATATAGAGGGCCATCGCCTTTTTTTCGAGATTGACCGCAGTACGGAGAATATCTCTCACCGTTGTCCGTTGCGGTCGCCGCCGCAGATCCGCTCGCTCAGCCATACACTTCTCTTAGCAAAATTGAGGTGGAGAAAAAACCGGGACGTGCAGGCTGGGGAGGCATTACAGCACGACCTTCTGCTGCCTCAGCAGCACGCCGTTTTCCGGATCAAGGGTCACGACCGCCACACTCCCGCCGTCATCCACCCCCATATATAACGGGGCCGGCGTACCGGGGTAACACGACGTTGTGACCCCCTGACTGAGGTTACTGAAAACATGCACATGCCCCATGGCCAGATAATCCAGGCCGGACCGTGCGATCTCTTCCGGCTCCACCGGCGAAGAGCGCTGTATTTCCTCGTCTTCGACATAATAGCCGTGGGCCATACCGATATGCCACCAATCCCCTTGGCGATTCGGCACCCCGGCCAGGGGGCGGAAGGAGGGGTCATGCTCGACCAGACCCTTGCCCCACACGGTTGCCTGCAATTCCGGGAATTGGATGGTGCGGCCCGCTTCTTCCGTCAGGGTATGGACGTGCGGTCCGGCTTCGGTGAAATCGATTTTTTTGTATATTGACCGATGGTCATAACAGTCGTGATTGCCGGGAATAAGGATGACCGGACAGGGCGCGCGCCGGAGTTCGGCATTGACAAATTCGACCCCGGATTCCGGCACCCGGTTTGAGTCAAACAGGTCTCCGGCAATAAGAAATAAATCGGCCGGCGTATCGCACACCAAGTCAACGACTCTTCGGAACGCGTCCTGAATCCGGCTTCGATAGGCCTGGCCGGCCTCTCCACGACCAAAAGTATCGCTTTCAAGATGGACATCAGAGGTATGAATAATCGTCAGGCGTGATTGCGCCATGGAGACTCCTTTAGGCGGTCTGGGTCGGATCAAGATCAGCTTTCAAAGGCAGGAGAACCGTCGCACTCCCCAGCGTGAGGCGAGCCGCTTCCGCGTTCTCAACCCAGACGTCGCAGGTGACATGGCCCGTCCCGGCTTCGATCCATTTCTTGGTCACCGTGCCTGTACACATCAGACGCTCATTGACATAGGCAATATCGCGGTTGGCATACGACAGCTTCTTCAGCGTTCCCTGTTCACCGATCCACCCCGTCAATAATTGCGATAAAAACGCTCCGCGTAGCGGACCGTGCACCACAATATCCCGATAACCCTCGGCCTGGGTAAAATCCTTATCAAAGTGAATCCGCTGTGGATTCCAGGTGATGCTGCTATACAGGAATAATAGGGTGTTTGACGGCATCTTCTCTAGACTCGGCAGCGTCATCCCCTCGGTCACGTCTTCAAAATACAGCTGTGTCTCCATGACTCCCTGCCCCGCACCTGTCAGCGCAAAATAGACGACCCTTTTTCAACAACGACGACCTCATCGTTCTGGTTCGTATAGGTGGTCTCGCGTACCACGAAGATCAAGGGCCCGGATCGTCCCTCTTTTTGGTAGATGTCCACTATTTTACTGCGCGCGGTCAGGGTATCGCCGACGCGAATCGGAGCAAAAAACTCGATGTCCGTTCCACCATCCATCAGGCGCGGAAGCGGGGTCGGAGGAATGGGAAAGCGCCCTTCGTAGGGCAGCCCGTCGGGACGGAGTTCGTCTTCGGGGACCGGGTCCGTCAGCGGAGCCATATAGAACAGGGGTGGTGCTATCAGCCCGCCATAGCGGCTCTGCTGCGCCTGCTCGGCATCCGTGTAGAGGGGGTTGCGGTCATCGGTTGCCACCGCAAAGCGTTTGACATCCAGCGCCGTGACCTCAATCGTCCAGGGCGGCGCCTGACGACCGATCCAGGCTCGAATTTCGTCCGTAATCAGCGATTCTGCCACAATCTTCCTCGTCAGCGATCTGATAATCAGTTCCATCTCCCTACCAGTTGGCCGTTGGAACGGCAAGCGGGAACACCACTCCCAGACCTCCTCAAGGACGCGCTCCCTCCCGGCTTGAGATCATATTCGGGGGTCGGTACAGTCCGGGCATGACTGACTTTGCGCACACATTTCTCCTCCTCTTCGGCCAACTCGCCTTTGGCGGTGTCTTTGCCCTGAGTGTACCGGGGTTTCATGAGATTGAACGCGGGTTTTTCAAGTCTACGGCCTGTGTCTATCTGGGGTGTGGTCTGATTATCTGCGTCGGCAAACTGTCCCTGGCCTACTCAGCACTTCCAGGCACGCTGTGGAATATGCGCTCCTTTGAAGGCGGTTTGTGGCTGCTGTTCTGCGTGCTGTGCGGACTGTACACCTATACATTGTGGGGAGAGCGCTTTGTCCTGCGTGCCCGCGCCTATCTGTTCACCCTGCTCTTTGGGCTGATTGCTTTGAGTTTCAGCGCCAGCGTGTATCGGACGGCACCGTTTTTTTCAGTCGAGACGCTTGTCTATCCGCTCAGTTTTCTGACCTCGGCCCTGATGCTGGGCGCGGTGGCAACCGGCATGTCCCTGGGGCATTGGTACCTCATCGAGCTCGATCTCTCTCTTGACCCTTTTAAGCGCATCTTCAGGTTCTATGCCGGCACTATCGTCGTCCATCTCGCAACCCTGACGCTTAGCCTCGGCCTCCTTCTGCTCAGTAGCCATGCGGCCACAAGCGTCCGGGAGCTGTGGACGGATCATCAGACCCTGCTCTGGATGCGGCTTGGCTTGGGACCGCTAGCCTCGCTTGGTGTCGCCTATATGATCTGGCGGACGCTTCAGATTCCGCAGACCATGGCGGCAACCGGTCTCTTTTATGTCGCCATTCTGACGGCTATTGTGGGCGAATTTCTGGGGCGTTTTGTGCTGTTTCGGACAACCCTGCCGCTCTAATGACCGTGCGCCTCAACAGGTGGGGATTAATCGTAGATTTTTAAGACTGATATGCGCAGCCCCTGCGAAGTCCAGCCAACGTCAAAGCCTACGCGCATGCCCTCTGTCAGGAATCGAATGTCCAGACGCGGGGCCCCAATCAGCCGTAAAAACGGAAAGACGAAGGGAATTTCTTTCCCGGAATCGCTCAGGACGACGCCGGTTTCATTGCCGGAAGAAATTTTGTGGATCACTCCCCGATAGAAACGATCCTGGGAGGAGTCCGAGGCGGGTTCGCCCTCCGGCTTTTGCGGTATATCCTGTGCCACGGCTGGGCCATTTTTCCTGTTCGGCTCTACGCAAAGAGCATTTCGTGCATGGCGCTACCGGCCGGCACCATGGGGAACACTCCTTCGCTTTTCGGAATGACCACTTCCACCAGAACGGGTCCCGCCTCCGCAAAGGCGGCCCGCAGCGTGGCGGACAGTTCGGACGATTTTTCCGCCCGAAATCCTTTGGCTCCATAGGCTTCGGCCAGTTTCACAAAGTCCGGCATAGCATCCATATAGGAGTGGGAGTAGCGCTCTTCGTAGAACTTCTCCTGCCACTGGCGGACCATGC
>WTHD01000306.1 GCA_011523265.1 Candidatus Binatota bacterium | reverse complement strand
CCCGCCAAGTGCTGGCTCATATCGAAGTTGGGGATGGCCCACGGGGTTTGGTACTCACCCCAGATGACCGCACCGCCTATGTGGCGAACTCCCTCTCGGACGACGTGTCCGCCATTGATCTCCATACCTTCGCAGAGATCACTCGCATTTCGGTAACCACCAGCCCGCTCTCGCCAGCATTGAAACGAGGCAAACTGTTATTCACCTCCAGTCGTTCGACCCGGATCTCCCGGGACCGGTGGATGAGTTGTGAGAGCTGTCATGCGGACGGGGAGCAGGACGGCCGCACGTGGTTGTTTCCCGATGGGCCCCGCAACACGACGAACCTCAGAGGGCTGGTGGATACCCACCCCTTGCACTGGAGTGCAGACCGGGATGAGGTGCAGGATTTTGAATTCACCATCCGGGAGTTGCAGGCGGGGACGGGGTTACTGGAGGACCCGCATCCCGAACTCGGACAACCGAACACCGGCCTGTCCGACGACTTAGACGCCTTAGCCGCGTTTGTGGAATCGCTCCACCCCAAGCCTAGTCCGTTTCGGTTGGCGGACGGGACGCTTAGCCCGGAGGCAGAGCGCGGGCAGGCGGTCTTTCACCGAGCTGATGTCGGCTGCGCGGACTGCCATATCCCGCCACTTTTTACCGATTTGCGCGTGCATGATATCGGGACGGGTGGCGGGCCGAGTGAACTCTTGGGGCCGGCGTTTGATACCCCGTCGCTGCGGGGCGTGTGGCATACGGCTCCGTATCTGCACGATGGACGGGCCCCGACCCTCCGGGCGGTGGTGGTCGCCCACAATCCCACGGACCGCCATGGACACACCTCGCACTTATCTGAGGCGGAGCTACACGACTTGGTGGCCTTTCTGCTCTCTCTGGAGGGAGACAAGAGTCGGGTACAGGACCTAGAGCGCGTGGAGTAAATTAAGGAGGAAGGACAGACTTGACCTTACACACCTCTATAGCTGCTCTCCGTCCAGGAAGAGATGTGTTGGCTGCGCATCATAGGAGTTCTCCCAACTGATACGACACTCTCGCCCTGCACAGATACAGCCGGTCGCAACTCGCTTGAGAAGATTCATGCAGCAGTGAACGTACTGAAGAGCGATAGCAATGGATATACGCAACTTGGTCAGGCTCTCGGACGGGTTTTAGGTACTATTCGGAGAAAATTCGGGCCGCTCGTTCGCGGCGCGTTCATAGACCGACTGCTGCACCAGGACCTGCGTACGCGGTTCCAGAAAATACAGCCGCCCGGCGTTTATCGAAACCTGGATAAGGAGTAACCTTTAATGACGCACGCACATATCGTCTCCCTTATTCGTCTCTGCATTATTCCTGCTCTTCTGGCTCCGGCTCTCGTTCAGGCGGCCGTGCTGGGGATTCCGAGTAGTGGGTTCACCTATTCCGGCGTTGGGGTCATTTCGGGCTGGAAGTGTGAGGCCAACGGGCCGCTGACCGTCCATATCTACGATGCGGATATGAGGCTCGCTTGGGACCCGATTTCCCTGGTGTACGGGACCGAGCGGACCGATGTCCGCGACGTAGGCGCCTGTGTCAGTGCCGATGTCGGCTTTGTGGCAATCTGGAACTGGGGGAATCTGGGGAGTGAGGGGACCTACACTGCCGTGGCTTCCGATACTGGCGTGGAGTTTGCCCGCAGCACGTTCACGGTCACAACGCTGGGAGAGGCGTTTGTGGAGGGGGCGAGCGGCGAGTGCACCATTCCCGATTTTCCCTCCCCTGGGGAGAGCGCACGGTTTGCGTGGAATCAGACGACCCAAGGACTCGTGCTGGTGCCGGAGTCACCGGCACTGGAGTTCCCCCTCCGCGCCCTCCATGCCGGGGGGTATTGGGGCACCAACGAGGTGATCGTCAGGGAGTGGGAAGCCGCTGGGCAGACCGGCCCCCTCATTCCTCTCGACTATATTGCCTGGCTCCAGAGTCTGCACGTGAACTGGGTCGGCCTCTCCGTGGCCCTGTATTACGACGACAGTATGGATAGCACAGTCGAGCGCGTATCCCCCTCAGCAGAGGTCCCGACTTTTTCCGATACCGTGCTCCGCCAACTGATCCGGGAATTCCGTGCACACGACATTCAAGTCTATCTGACCCTGTACTTCAACGACTATAAAGCGGCCACCTCCGCCCGGCCCGCAAAGCGGTGGCAGCTCGGCGAGCCAGGCCGGCCCCCTGATATCGCGCCGGAATTCTGGCCGTGGCGGCCCGACCATCCGGACCACCAGCGGTTTGTCGACGAGTTCTGGGAAACCTATGCGCACCAGGCGGTGCACTTCGCTCGCATCGCCGAGGAGGAAGGCGTTGAATTGTACTCGTTAGGCACGGAGACTGACCGGCTTTTCCAAACGCGCTCCGGGGGCGCTCTGACCAATGATTTCGGGCAGGAACTCCGCGCCATGGTTGACCGCGTGCGGGCCGTCTACAGTGGCCTATTGACCTATGACATGCACTATGACGCCCTTATCACTGCCGACTTCTATGGACCGGGCTCCGCCTATCTCTGGGAAGATCTGGACCTCGACATCGTGGGCATCAGTGCGTGGTTTCCCCTGGTCGACTCGCGTCCCTCAACGGTCCTCAGCGTCGCGTCCCTCCAAGCGAGCTATGAGCAGATATTTCAGGAGTACCTCATTCCTCTGGCTGACCGTAATCCCGGGCGACCCATAATGTTCCTGGAATATGGTGCTCTAGACACAATCGAAACTCCCGGAGCTCCAAGCGACACGTCAGCGGCCTACCAGCCCCCCGTGTTCATCGACGCGGATGGCAACGGCCTGGACGACGGACGGGAAACCCAGGCCAACATCTACCAGGCGCTCTTCAACACTATGGCCCGGCACCCGGGCGTCCTGAATGGTGTTTTCTTCTGGGATAATTGGATCACCAGCGAGGAGATATGGACGTATGAGGGATTCTGGGAAGGAACCCGATCTTTCGGTATCCGTGGTAAGCCGGCTGAGAAGGTCGTGCGGCAGGCCTATGAGGACTATAAGAATCAGTAACGCGCAATTTCGCTTCCCGCGCCGGATAGCGGTTCTCGGCAAACTTTCAATGGTGTCTGACGGAAGGCACACCTATTTGCCTGGAGGTCGTTCACGTGGGATATAATGGGGCCTGGAGAGCGAAATAATACCGCCTGGCGCGCTTCCCTGCACGAGATGCGAGTCTTGAAGGTGGAGGAGAAGAAGACATCGACTAAATCCGCCACGCAGTTATCAGAGGCGGAGCTGCACGACTTGGTGGCCTTTCTTCTCTCTGTGGAGGAGGAGAAGAGTCGGGTGCGGGATTTGGAGCGAATGGAGTAGAAAGAGGAAGGGCAGGCTTGACCCTCCTCCACATCTCCAGGCGGGCTAGAGCGGTTTACGATAAGTTGTAGCCGTGCCAGTCCGCTCTCGTCATGCCGGACTTGATCCGGCGTCCAGCGGCCAGAAGGCCGGGGGCCTGGATTCCTGTTTTCGTAGGAATGACGGACGGCTACACAACATCGTAATTTGCTCTAGATAGGACTGCTCCCCTTTTTGGTATCGGAGTAGGCGTGCAGAAGCGCCTGTGGGCTATATGCCAGATCAGCCTACCACGAGTCGATAAAGGCTTGACAAAAGTCTTGCGCCGCAATCCTGTGTTTTCCTCCTGTTTCAGCACACGAGACGTTCCTGTCTGCATTCCGGTAGTCCTCAAACGACAGCGACCCCCGTGCGTACCGGGCGTGAGAGGTCCCACCAGGTCCGGCGTGTTCCCTTCTATACCAGAAATAAATGGATGGAAAAATGTGGGAAATAATATGATGGGATGCAAAATACCCATATATTACAATAGCTTATGAAGAGGAAAGAACGGAGAGGGAGGGATTCGAACCCTCGGTACCCGAAGGTACACACGATTTCCAGTCGTGCCCGATCGGCCTGACTCTGGCACCTCTCCCGTAAACATGCCTGGGAGAGGAAACATGTCCAACATCTCCATGCTGTTGGAGGACAGGTTTCCTCTTTTCCCCCAGGGTCGCGTGTGTGGAAGGTTTACCACCTCCCTAGGGCTCCTGCAAGGAAGGGACGGGGCAAGGCCGTGCTACTGAACGGACCGAGCATGCCTGCACGAAAAAATGAACCTCAAGAAGAGGTTGCAGCCCTGTGTCTGGGGTAGGGAAAGCGGGTGCTTGGGGTTGTTGACACCGTGCCGGGCCTCTGTATCTTGTGCCGAGGGCACTGAGCAGACGACAACACGATCATACTCTGCCCATTGTAGTTGCCGGAGTTGACACGAGCTTTCCATGGACCAATACGTTCCTGTCCTGATTGCGCTGATTCTTGGTGGGGTCGTGGCCTTGGTCATGACCTTTGCGAGCACGATGCTCGGCGTCAAAACCCACTCGGCGGTCAAGGATGAACCGTTCGAGTGCGGCAATCCACCCAGCGGTTCTGCATGGGGACGCTTTTCTGTCAAATTCTATCTCGCCGCTATCCTCTTCATTGTCTTTGATGTCGAGGTGGTCTTCCTCTATCCCTGGGCGGTTGTCTTCCGCCAGTTGGGTCTGTTTGGCTTCATGGCCATGTTGCTCTTCGTGCTCGTTCTGGTTGTGGGCTTAGTCTATGAGGTGAAAAAGGGGGGGCTGGAATCGACCTAGCCAGCCCATAGGCAGAGATGGCTGAAGCAGACATTCTCTCTCATATCGAGACGGCCTTCCCCGGCACGATACAAGAGCAGCACTCTTCGCACGGGAATGATACGATTATCATTGATCGTGGAGACCTGCTGACTGTTTTGAGCCAGCTCAAGGAGCAACCGGACCTTGCCTTCAACCTGCTGCTCGATATCACCGGGGTCGACTTTTTCGGAAAAGAGCCGCGCTTCGAGGTCGTCTACCACCTGCATTCACTGACACATAATCATCGCCTGCGGGTCAAGGTGCGACTCACAGAGAAGAGTGCCGAGCTGCCGTCGGCCGCGTCAGTCTGGAAGTCGGCCAACTGGCTGGAGCGCGAAGTCTGGGATATGTTCGGGATTACGTTCACCAATCATCCGGACCTGCGTCGCATTCTGATGTACGAAGAGTTCCGCGGCCACCCGCTCCGCAAGGATTATCCGGTCAACAAACGTCAACCCTTGGTCGAAGAACGCGACCCCATTACCAACCCATGGCATAAAGGGTAACAACCTATGGCGGAAGCCGCGGCCCCCCTTCTCCCGACTCAAAAAGAGGTTGCTGAGCACGACCCCACCTCTGAAATCATGGAATTGCAGATGGGTCCGTCCCATCCGGCAACCCACGGCACAATCAAATTCAACCTCACCCTTGACGGGGAAAAAATACTCAACTGCGATGTCGAGATCGGCTATCTGCACCGCGGCTTTGAGAAGATGTGTGAGCAGCGCACCTGG
>WTHD01000427.1 GCA_011523265.1 Candidatus Binatota bacterium | reverse complement strand
GACGAGGAGAGTTTGACCAGGCAGGCGGCCACACCCACCAACGGCAAACACAGGACCAGCAGGACGCCGGCAATCAGACGATCGCTGATGCTTTTCACCAGAAAGACCAGTTCTTCACGCGGATTCTTCAGCACCTCGACCAAGGGCACGTCGTGCAGACGCACGGACGACACCCGTCCCACCAGAATGTCATACACGGAGGGGACCACGAGGACGCGCGGCCGTTCGGACGCCATGTGGCCGGTCGGCAGATTCAACAGCCGGTCAACGAACGAGTCTTTCCAACTTGCGGACGACAGGAGAATCACCTCATCAATCTCGACCTGTTCAAGGACCTGGGGCAGACTGTCTATCCTTCCCAGCCACGGGATGCCGACCTCTTCTTGTGTCTGACAGGCGGACTCCTCCAACCCGATCGCGCCCACGACATCGAGGCCGGGAGACGGGTGGAGGTCGGTCAGGCTGGAGAGAAACATCCGCACATCCTGCGCCAGACCGATCAGGAGGACACGCACCGGGCTGGAGTGTCCGAGCCGATAATTCATCCACAGCCGCACTCCAACAATGCCAAGGGTATTAAATATCCAAAAGACAACCAGTACGGAGCGCGGGAAGGACAAGTCGCCCCGAAAGAAATACCACGCCGCAGTGGCCAGCAGTTGGATGCCGAGGGCCGTCGCCACCCGCGTCACCAGACGGACGCGCCGGTGCGGTGCCGGCTGGTCGTACAAGCCGAAGAAATAGAGCAGTGCCACCTGCGTCCCCAAGAGCAACAGCAGCGGGTGGGCAACCTCGGTGAAACGCGAAGCCGGCAGGAAATCCGCCGTCAGAGGAAAGGGCAGATAGACGCGCAGGGAAAAGGCACTCCCATACGCAATGCCGGCCCACACCAAGTCGGCCAGCATCAGCAAGAGAACGGTCTGGTCGTTTCTGCGGGGTGACCGTTTTCTGGAGTCGCGCGTCCGCCCTGGCGTTCCGGGCGGGAGTACAGACTTCACAACGTATGACTCTCCCTCGGGGCGTTTGGAAATCGCGCGTACAACGCCCGACGAGAGACTATATACCGATGCTTCCAAAAGTAGTAGGCAAGGCCCCGCAGATGTTTCCAGCCCAGGCGCGAGAACGCCGAGCGGGCGATGCGTTGCTCGGCGTGCGTCACCACCGCGGCCGGCTGGTAGACCACCTGCCAGCCGGCCTGGTGCATGCGCAGACACAGGTCAACATCTTCCGGACCGTAAAAAATCCGTTCGTCCAGCAGGCCGACCTCATCTAGCGCTCGGCAGCGGATGAGTTGGCAGGCACCGATCACATAGTCCACCGGCCGCAGCGTATCGTGCGCCCAGTCCGCCAACTCGGCCCGCCGGGCGGCACGGCGCGTGAGCGCAGACGGAAAACGACGCCCGAGTTTGTCCAGAAGGGTCGGAAACAAACGGCACGACAGACACAGTTGCCCCTCGGCATCTACGAGTTTGGGCCCGCACAGACCAACCTCCGGTCTGGAGTCAAGCAGCCGAACGAGTTGGTCCAACGCGCCGGGATGCACAATCGTATCGTCATCCAGGATGAGGATATATTCTCCCTGCGCACACCGGATACCCTGATTCCGCGCGGGCGCAACCCCCCGGTTTTTCCGATTCGCAATAATACGAACATGGGGAAAGCGGTCCCTCAACAACGACACCGTCTTATCCTGGGAGCCATTATCCACCACGATCACCTCATGGCTGACCGTCAAACCGTCCGGCAGCGAGGCCAGACAGGCCTCAATCGTGGACGCGGAATTCCAGGCCAGGATGACAACCGAGACCTTCATTGTTGAGCCCCGGACTGTCCAAACGGTCGAGTCGATGCCCGCGCCGCTGCGGACCAGCGTTTAGTCGACACAAAGGGCTGGTATAAACTGTAGAAACCGGCCCGTTTGAGGCGTCTCCAGGCCCACAGTCTGGCCAGCCCACGAATGCCCAGGGCCAACAGGATCAGCCCATACTCACGTATCCGAATAGTGCGGAAGAACTCGGCCCAGGGATACGCCGCGACCGGGCCGTTTGCGAGCAGGTGCGCGTGCTGGCGGTAGAGCTGCATTTTGCCGCCCTCGGCCCGCACCCGCTCGGCAAAATAATCACGCCACGTCTGTGGCAGGACAAAGAATACCTGAGCCTGCAACACTTTACGCACACGCTGTTTTCCGACCGCAACCGTCAGCCAGGCATCTTCCAGCAGCAAGTCTTCCGGCATGGGCTCGCTCAGCGCATCTTTGCGTATCAGGAAGAGGCGGCCACCGGCATTGCCAAAGTTGAATCGATACGGCAGTGCACCCATCCGACTCCAGATACCCGTCTTTGGCTCCAGCATCGGGACTTCACGCGCGGCAACCAACCCCAACTGCGGTTCCATCCGCATACGCGCGTATAAATAAACAATAGCCTGCGGGTCGAGGCGGACATCGGCGTCACAGAACAGGAGCAGGTCGCCGCATGCCCATTGCCACAAGGTATTCATGGCTCTGGGTTTCCCCCGCCAGGCCGCCAACAGCACACGACACGTCAATGCTCCCTGCCCCTCGGCCTCCGGAGAGGACCGAGGCTGTTTACGCGTTTGAGCCTGCTCTGCGGAGGAGAGCGTAAGCTCCCGGAGCGATATCGCGTGACGTGCACAAAAATCCCGAACCGCCAGCAGCGGCGGGCAGGGCCGGGCCGGTCCGACCCCGTTAATACAGACGAGCAGTTCCCGGACACAACCGGACGGAAGCTGGGGCGATAGACTGGCCGCAAACAGGCTCTCCAGCGTACTGCCCAGGTCCGGCTCATCCGCCCGGCACGGAATGGTCAGCGAGAGCGTCATGGGCACCGGGAGTCCTGCACAAGACGCCGATAGTGTTGCTCAAGCAGGGCGGCGTCTGCGCTAATCGATCTGACCGCCGGGAATGCTCGTGAGAGCCGGGCGACCAAATCCGGTTCGGTCATAAAACGCATCATCTTTTGACGCAGGTCATCAATATTACGCGGCTCAAAGAGAAGCCCGTTTACGCCATCCGTTACCCACTCGCGCATACCGCCAAAGTCGGCGGTGATCACCGGGGTATGAGCCAGAAAGGCCTCCCGAATCACCAGCGGAGCATTTTCATACCAGATTGAGGGCACGACGACGACATCCACCTCAGCCAGAATACGACCGAGTTCATGCTGTTCGTAGCGGCCCATACACCGAATACGGGTCGAGCTGGCCAACCGGGAGCGAAAGCGTTTCTCGTCCGGATAGGGCGCATAGGCCGCCTCGCCACCATAGATACGCAGTTCCGCCTGGGGCAGGGTCTGAAAGGCCTCGACCAGCAGATGGACGCCCTTCACCGGGTCAACAACACCGATATAGCCGAAAATAAGGGGCCGCTTGCCCCCGTTTTTCTGAAGAATAAGAGCTCTCGGAGCGGACCGAACGGCGTCGGTCTGCAAGCCGCACTCATGAAACAGAATCTTCTCCGGCGGTATCCCAAAAGCCACAAACTGCTCGCGCAGAAAGCGCGACGGCGCCAAAAACAGCGACACCGATTCACACAGCGCCCGAATATGGGCCATACGGGCCTGAATCTGTTGCCGAGCCGCGAGCGAGACGGACTGGGAACCGGCACGTTTACCGTACCAACGCCGCGCCTGCTCTCTGAGCCAGGATTGTTGACCCAGGAGCGGTTTCAGCCAGCGATAGAGGGTTGACATCTTTGGATCGAGCAAGTGGTGGAAACACCGGGCGCAGCCGGAGTCGGTCTGGCCGGGACAGACCGACAAGTCGGGTTTCAGAAACCGGCCGCGCTGGCAGATCAGCCAGTAATCGTGCAGCGTCATCACCACCGGAATCTGACGTCGCACGGCCTCGTGAACACACGTTGTTGACAGGTACATGAGATGCTGGAAATGGACGATGTCGGGCTTGAAACGATCCAGCATCTGTCCAAAACAGGTGGCGATGTTTTCATTTTCGTAACTATCCGGGAACGTTTTGCTCTCCCGCAGAGTATTATTAACCCGCGTAATCTCAACACCCTCAACGCTCGTCGTTTCCACCTGATACTCAGGTCGCTCCGGGTACGCGCAGTGCGCAAAAACCGAGACGGTATGTCCCTGCCGTGCCAGCTCCTTAGCAAGAGTGGCAGCGTACGTTTCGGTTCCTCCCAGATATTCTGGCGGCAAACCGTGGACAACCTGACTAATCCGCATTTTTTCCAGCCTCTTGCAACCTCAGGCATAGCCCTCTTTCCATGTACCGATACTCCTTCTTTGAGGGAAGAACCCTCTTGCCCGCGCCATTGAGAAAACAACGAGGATCAGTTATTACAGACGCGTTACGTGTCCGTGAAAATATAGGAATCGTGTGACATGTGGAGGGAGCAATACGTGCACCGGTTTGGGTATCTTATTTTCATTGTTTTGTTCCTCAGTCTGATAGCGCCTTCTGTGGCATTTGCCTATCTCGACCCGGGCAGTGGCAGTATGCTGCTCCAACTCGTCCTTGGCGGATTGGCCGGCCTTGCGGTAATCGCCAAACTCTACTGGCATCGACTACTCGCCCTCTTTGGTATGCATTCCCAACAGGAAGAAAGCGATTCGGAAACGGATTCGGCCTCCCTCACGCCCTCAGACTCCTCTGATGGCCCACAGTAGAGCGTATAAGAGGCCTTGTCTCTCCTTATCCGCCTATTCAGACCCATACCAGCATGGTTGCCCCCCACTTTGAGCCGGGCTCATTCCGCGACCGGACCAGTCGAGTCTTTTACCAGGACGGGGCGGTTCTGCGCGGCCTCAATACCCCTGCCGCCCAAGAGTGGGAAGTCCTCAAGACCAAGCCGTTTTTCCAGCAATCCATGGTCGAAGGGAAAATTGTTCAAACCGAACAGATTGTTGAGTCCCCAGACGCTTCGCCCTCGCCTCACGCTGAGCGATGTGATGCACACTGGTCCGTTATCCTCAAACACCAAGCCATTCCGTTCATTTCCTACCCCTACGAGTGGCCATTCAGCATGTTACAGGACGCCGCCCGGCTGACCCTCGAACTCCAGGCCGCGGCCCTGAATGCCGACATGACGCTCAAAGACGCCACCCCTTTCAATGTCCAGTGGTCCGGCAGTCAGCCGGTCTTTATTGATATTCCCTCGTTCGAACGGCTGCGGCCCGGCGAGCCCTGGGTCGGCTATCGTCAGTTCTGCCAGCTCTTTCTCTATCCACTCTTTCTGCAGGCCTACAAAGATCTGCCCTTTCAGCCCTGGCTGCGCGGCAATCTGGAAGGCATTGAGCCAGCCCAGTGTGCCCAGCTCATGTCGCTCAGAGATCTGTTCAGACCGGGCGTGCTGTCGCATGTCGTCCTTCAGGCCAAAGCCCAAGCCTCATACGCCCGGACAGAACGTAATCTCAAGAAAGAT
>WTHD01000012.1 GCA_011523265.1 Candidatus Binatota bacterium | reverse complement strand
GTACGGTCGTGCGGTGCGTCCCAGCACGGCTCACCCACTGAGCAGTGTTGGTCCCGGCGCTGAAGTTCCATTTCAGCGCCGGGCACGTTCACAATCCATGACAAACGACACACGGCACGAAGGTGCCGGGCCGTATCTACTGCACAACAGAGATTCTGGATGTGAGTCCCTACATATTCGCCACGGCGTGGGTCATGACTCCCACGCCTTAATGTGGCTGTTGTATTCCGCAGGCGACCCGACGCAGGGCCTCCGTTGGCAGTAGATTAGGGGGGACTTTAGAGGAATACCGACAGTCTGTCAACACATGTTGAATGAATCGACGAGAAGGGTGTCACACGGTGGGACGGTACTTAGGTATATAATTCCCAAAATTAAAGGGGCGTCCGCAAATAGTCGGTCAGCCTAAAGCATATCTCATCATACTCTCCTCACTTCTCCTTATTACGTAGTCTTTGCCGTGTCGGGTTGGCCCTGATGAACGATTCCTATAAGCTGCCCTGCCGAACCAGAACCGTCTTACGGCCCTTCCGGTTGCATCCGGATGCCCAGAAAGGCCATCCGGCGGGTCTGGAAGACCCTGTCAGCGCCGAAGCCTATCACTGGATGTATGCTATATAGCGTAAGGGGGGCAGGGCGCCGTACCGGGTGCGCCCCGGCGTCCCCAACTATGAGAGGAGGAGAGCTATGGCGTCTTTTTTATCAATGGACGATCCTGCATTCTGGAAGCAGTATCCGGAGGAGTTGAAAGAGCTGGTCGAGACGCCCTTGGAGGGGGTCACCGGGCTGGCCTATTTTTTACTCGGCGACCGGCAGGATAACCCGCCCACTGTGGTGACGCTACGTATGGGACCCAACTGGACCCTGCCGCGGCACGCCCACGACTGCCATCGGTTTGAGATTGTCGTGCAGGGCACGCTGGACGTGGGTGAGCGCATCCTCAAGCCCGGTGACGTAATGATGACGGAGCCGGGTGTGGCCTACGGCCCGCATATCGCCGGACCGGAGGGCTGCACCACGTTTGAGATTTTCAGCAATCACCGGGGGTCCTACGTTACCCTGGTTGACACCCCGGAGGGCCGGATCGAGTGTGATGTCTCCACCCGAGAAGGTATGAAGAAAATGGAACAAGCCATGCTGCGCGATATGGAGGCCAACGGGCGGGCGTGAGGTAATGCAGGTCTGGACGGTCTCTTTCGCATGTCTCTTTTCCCTTCGCTCTTTTACGGCTGGGTCGTCACCGCCTGTGCTTTTGTTGTCCTGTTCGTGACCTACGGGGTGCAATACTCCTTTGGGGTGTTCTTGCCCGCCATGCTGAATGAACTGGGCTGGCAGCGCGCCAGCCTGGGCGGGGCGTTTTCGCTCTACACCATGGTCTATAGCGGCTGTAGCTGGATTAGCGGCCGGCTGACCGACACGGCCGGCCCCCGCTGGGTCGTTACCGCCGGCGGGCTGTTGCTGGGCAGTGGCATTATCGCCACCAGCCAGATGACGGCCCAGTGGCAGCTCTACCTGTGCTATGGGCTGATTGCCGCGCTGGGCATGAGCAGCGCCTATATTCCCTGCAATACGACGGTGGTCAAATGGTTCCAGCGTAAACGCGGCCTGGCCTTGGGGTTGGCAGCGAGCGGCAGCAGTTGCGGTATCCTTCTCTGCCCCTGGGTGACTGCCACCTGTATTGCCCGTTGGGGATGGCGTCCAGTCTATTTTGCGTGCGGCCTCATCATCCTGGTTCTGCTCGTCACCCTGGCGCGCTTTATGGTACGCAACCCGGAACAGCTCGGGTTGACGCCCGACGGCGAGCCTGTGGCCCAGAGCCCGACGCTGCTGCCGGACAGTCAAACCGACACTTTCAAGAGCTGGACCCTGCCGGAAGCCTCGAGCACGCTGGCGTTCTGGTTATTCGGCTTCGCCCTGGTGGCCATGTTCCTGACCATCCCCGTGCCCTTCGTGCATATTGTGGCGTTTGCGCAAGACCTGGGGGTCTCACATGCGGACGGAGCCCTGGCGGTGAGTATTATGGGGGTGAGCGCCTTGCTGGGCAATCTCTGCCTGGGTCCGCTGTCGGATCGCATCGGGCGGCGGAGCGGTATGGCCGTGAGCCTGGGTGTCCACATCTCGGCCTATCTCCTCTTTTTTTCGGCCCAGGGGCTCGGAGTGTTATACGCGGGTGCGGCCGCCTTCGGGTTTTTCTACGGCGGCCTGACAACATTGCTGCCGGCCTTGGTCGGCGACTTCTTCGGCCGGTTACACGCCGGGTCCATTACCGGGTTCTTATTTGCCTGGGCCGGGGTGCTGGGAGCCTGGGGCCCGATGATTGCCGGCTATCTGCGGGATGTCAGCGGCAGCTATCAACCTGCCTTTCTCTACGGCGCGGCGACCGGTGGCCTGGCCCTGGCTCTCCTCCTCCTGACACCGCGGCCGGCTGTTTCTCGTCGTGCAATGTGAATACAGCAAAGCCGGTTGCCTGTCCCTGCTTCCCAGGCTAAGCCGCTTCTCTCGGCGAGAGAGGCGAGGCAGCAGCGATACCCGCTCCGGCCCATGTGCGTCAATCCTGCCTGCCCTCAGCTTCCCGCTTGCGGCGCAGTCCGCCGATTAGACACAGCAGTGCGACGATCATTTCCTGCCGACCCTCCGCGCTCGTCTCGGTCTGGGCAGTGTAGAGTGCCGCCTCAAAGCAGGTAGTCCACACGAGGCGACTCATGGGATCGAGTGGCAGTGGTTTCATCACCCCCTCGGCTACCAGTTGCTCAAAGACGGCGCGCAGGAACTGCGGCCCCAGCGTCCCATGTCGTACACGGAACGGACCCAGAATCGCCGGGCCATCAGAGACAATCCGCTGGACGCCCGGGCGTCCAAGCTGTTCAGTCAACGCCCGCAGACTCTCCAGAAACCGTTCCCACGTGTCGCCCTCAGCCGTCTCCATACACGTCCGCATCGCTTGGAGGGACTCCTGGTAGACTTCCTCAAACACGGCTGCGAAGAGTGCGGTTTTGTCGCGAAAGTGATAGTACAACGCCCCTCGGGTCACGCCCGCCCGCTGGACAAGCTCTCCCGTTGTGGTGCGGGCATAGCCTACGTCGGCAAACAACGCCCGCCCCGCGTCAAGCAGGGTGCGCCGGGTCTGGCGGGAGCGTTCAGCGTTCAAGAGTCGGGTCGTCACAACCTCCACCTTCCGCGTCAGGCCGGCCCACCATGCGGCCCTGCACCACGGGCTTGACAAGCACACGCGGAGCTCCTCCTCTTCCCGCTACCTCTCCGTCCTCTGCTGGCGGTGTGGTGGCACGGCAGTCGGTGTGGGTTCTGCGACCGCCGCTGGGAGAGAACCCTCTATAATTCAATCGTGCAGGCCTTGTCACCTGTCAAAAGATAGAAAAATGAGCCTGTAATTATAGAAGGATAAGCCTGCCCGGAGATCAGGCGAGCATAGCCACCGACAGCACCAGTCGCACCAAGTCCACCTGCCCGGCGAGGCCCTGCTTGTGGTAGATTTGATGCAGGTACCAGCGGACCGAGCGTTCCGTATACTCCAGCGCCCCGGCAATCTCGCGCACCGTCCAGCCTTCCGCCAACAAGGCTGCGATCTGGCTCTCCACCGGCGTCAGCCCCAGGGTCGCGGCCACCACAGCAGGATCGATGCGGGCCACCTGCCCCGGCTCGGTAATCAGTACCAGGGCGGCGACCCGCCGGGCTCCAAAGTCCAGCTGCCGGACCTCCACGGGTTTGACGTGCACCATACGGCTGTCGGGCAGTTGCCAGAAACGCGACAGGTTTTCGTCTATGGGGTAATAGACTTCAAGGTACTCGCGCTCCAGGTCTGCGCGGCGCTCCCCCCGGTAGTAGAGCCCAGCGGTGATGATCCGGACATCGTCCGTTGGACCTTCGCCGACTGCCAGAGCACTGCCCAGCATGCCGCAGGCTTCATCAATCAGGGCGGAGGTGGCCGGCCACTGGGTATCGTCGAGCATGGCCTCGTGTAACGCCGCCAAGACCCGTTCAAATGCGTCCTGGTCACTCATGCAGGTGGGTCCTTGTCCGGGGTTTCCGGGGAGGCGCAGTCATGAAGTATGGGGAGGAGAGGACGGGCTGCGCTCGAATGGAGCACCCCTCCAGCGGTGCAGTCTGGGGGCTCTGATAAAGTCGGACGGCTGGTCTGCATGTGCCTTAAGCACCTCACGGGAGAAGCTTATATATGTGCTGTTTGTATGCATATACCCATACCCAATTCTGCGGTCCCGATCACCTATCAAATGATAGGAAAGTCGCCCCGTCCGGTGGTCCGGCGAACGTAGCCGCCGACCGCGCCAGTCGCCATACTCCTGGGGCCATGGATGCAGAGCGGCGCGAGGGGTAGCGCCCAGCCCAGAGACCTCACAGGAGGGGCCTTCTGTGGGAGTAGTTGGAGGGTGGGGGGGAAGGGTATGTTCCCCTGGCAGGCAGCCGTAAGCCCGGCTGCGTCTCGCCGTGTAATATGAATACAGCGAAGCCGGTTGCCTGTCCCGGCGTCCCAGGCTAAGACCGAGCAATCATAATAACCGAGAGGGATGATGACCATGGCATCAGACATCACGTTGCACTACTTCCACGGGCGAGGAATCGGAGAGCCGATTCGCTTGCTGCTCACCGCAGGTGAGATCGCATTTACGGACCGGCGCTATAGCGTAGACGAATTCGCCAACATGGCGGCGTTCAAAGCCCAGCTCCCTTTCGGACAAATGCCCGCCCTTGAAGTGGACGGCGTCTTCCTCGGCCAGACTGACAGTATCGCTCGTCTGGCCGCGCGCCTGGCTGGCCTGTATCCGTTGGGCCCGATTGAGGCGGCGCGCAGTGATATGATCGTTGTGCATCAGGCAGAAATCCAGTCAGCCCTGGCCAAGATGAGCTTCGAGGGTGTTCCCGGTACTCCGGGGGTGAAAATGGTTCCGCAGGAAGAGCGGCAGAAACGCATTGCCGCGTGGGTTGAGACCACGCTGCCTGGCGCCCTGCTGTGCCTGGAAAAGCTCGCTCAGGAGGGCTGTATGGTAGGCTCACAGCTCTCCTGGGCCGACATTTGCGTCTTCAATCGACTGAACCAACTGCTTGACATCGATGCAGCCGTGTTGCGCGCTGATTTCCCGAAACTCCAGGCGGTATACGACAGGGTCGCGGCGTTGCCGCAAATCCGGGCCTGGATACAGGCCCACCAGGACGACTATCCCCGATTTGGAGCGGACGGCTAGAGCAAATTACGCTGCAGTGGAGCGCGTCTCTCTTCTCCGTTAGGAGTGCGGGCTTCTAGCCCGCATGGCGGCCATCCTGGCCGCTCTCCCAGGAGGGGAGCCACCCCCATCCCCTCCCAGGCCGTTTGGTGCAGGCCCTTGTCCTTCCCGACGAGAGCGGAATGGCACGACTCCAGCCTATGGGAAAACGCTCTACTGAAAGGGATA
>WTHD01000359.1 GCA_011523265.1 Candidatus Binatota bacterium | reverse complement strand
TCGACAAGGTCACGGGACTCGTCATCAACGACGTGAACCAGGCGCTTACCCGGTATCGCGCCGGAGAACTCGATCATCTGGAGCCGTTGCCGCCCGGACAATACCCTGCGCTCAAGAAGGAGCTGCCGGACCAGGCCACGAGTGTCCCGCGCCTATGCTCCTACTACTACGCCATCAACCATACCGAGAGCGGCAATCCCGCCCTTCGCGACGCGCGGGTACGCAAGGCGCTCAGCATGGCGATCGACCGCGGCGTGATCGTCGACCAGTTGCTGAAGGGCGGCCAGTGGCCGGCCTACAACTTCACTCACCTCAAGACGGCCGGATTCAGGATGCCGGACATCGCCTACGCCGGGCTCAGCCAGTCCGAGCGGGATGACGAGGCCAAGCGCCTGTTCGGCGAGTCCGGGGTCGGAGATCTAACCCTCAAGCTCATTTACAACACCTCCGAAAGCCACAAGCAGATCGCGACCGTGATCGGCCAGATGTGGAAGCAGAAACTGGGAGTCCGGACCAAGGGAGAAGCAAACTGTTCTGAATGTCGGTAACTTACTGTAATTATGGAATATTATCACCGTTCCTCGATTACCTGAGAGCGGAATTCCCGAATCAGTCATCAAACTGAATGCAAATTTTTTCAATACTCGGTCGGGCAGCGGCGGCGTCTGGCACCGGGTGGCCAATTTCGAGTGTCGAAACGAGACTCAGACAACCCGGTGACGGTTTCGATAAGCCAGCCGGAGAGGCCTGGATCGCATGTCGACGCGCTTATGCTCACCCGATTCTTCAGGACGTGATTCTATCGATCGCGGGTTCATTGCCAATCCTTTCCGACAGTGAGGAGCCCGGCGTTCTTTCGGGGCATGTCGTAGAACGCGTTCCGGTCGAGGCATCCCCTTGGGTGGCTGAGGCGCAGCCGGCGTATTGCGCCATGGCGACAAACGGCTGAATCTCAGTCAGCGTAGGATTGCCACTCGACCGGTGCAGGCATGTAGATGGGCGAGGGCAACATTTTTGTTGCCCCGTGCATGGTGGCGGCTTCGAGAATGAACCGCCGTCCCGCAAGGAAGGCCGGCACGACGTCCTGGTGGATGTCCAGTGCGTGGCCGGCGTATCGCAGCACACCAGCGGCGAAAAGGTCCGTTTGGTCGAAAATGGACACGGCAACGTCGGGACTTTCCCGACGAGCCCTGCCCGCCGCGCGCTCATCGATGTGCTCGACGGCATCCCGTATGGCGGACGCCGCACTCGCGATGCGGGCGATTTCATCCGGTATGGCAATGGTGGTCCCGATGGACTGTTGGGCGTCTGCAATCATGCGAACGAGCCGTCCCAGCGACACGCACATGGATTCCGCTGCGCCCCAGGCTTCGGCCGCGGACTCGCGGGTCCGAAAGGCGACCGCTGGCGGTATCCACTTCCTGTTGGTGGAAGTCGAGCCCATTTCCCGCAGGCGGCTCAGATGGGACAGTGCTCTCTGGCAGTGCGCGTGCCCTTCATCGAGCCGCCTGGACGCCGCAAGGAGGTATTCGATGAACACTTGCCGGTCGGCCTTGGGCGGGAGCGCCAGCCAAGTCCACACGACGTTTGCGATCGGTGCGTAGCCACCGGCTTCGGGTTCCGAGTGGCATTCGACATCCGCGATGGTGAATCGAATGCTTCCGACAGGGAAACTCAAGGACATCTCGTCGAATATCGGAATGCCTTGGCCATTGTCGGGTTCACCCGGCTGTATGCTGCGCCCGTAAACCAGGTTTCCGACCCTGCGGTCGGGCACAACGCGAATTCGGGCAAGGCAGTTGCTCGCATTCACTTCTGCACCGAAGTGGATGCTGATGATCTTAAGTTCCCGACCCGTCCGGGCTTTGTCTGTTGCGTTTTGGTCCATGCTCTCTCTGATGAATCCGGTCGGCGTCCTCGCTGACCGCACCCGATGCACCCGATGCACCATCGGCTGCGGTGAAACGCTCATGCGTCCTTCCAGGGATCAATCACATTGATGCACGCGTCCGCGAAGTCCCGCACGTTGCGCGTAACCACCGCCATGCCGCGCGAGCGGGCGATGGCCGCGATCTGGCATTCGGCCTCGGGTGATCGGCCGGCCGATCGCCCGCCGGGCGGCCGCTATCTCGCCATAGGCGGCGGCGGCGGCACTGTCGAATGGAAGAATGCGGTTGGCGAAGCCGGTGCGCAGCATCCGTTCCAGTCCTTGCGCCAGTCCGCCGCGTCGCCTGCCCGGCGGCATGATCGCGAGGCCATAGCGCAATTCCGCCTCGCTGACCGCCGTGAGATGCAGGGTCGATGTTGCTCGCTTCACGACCCACGAGGCGATTGCGGTATTCGGCGCGGGCCGCATCAACTCGGACAGCACATTCGTATCGAACACCAGCACTGCCGCCGCCTCAGTCGAAACGCAGCGGCTCGCGCATCGGCCCACGCGGCGGCAGCTTGAACTCGACGCCGCCATAGGGCGCAAAGCACTCATGGATGAATGCGGCCAGATTCTCCGGCTCGGCTTCCCGTCCGACCGCCTCGCGCAGGATCAGTCGCGCCTCCTCCTCCATCGAATGGCCATTGTCTGCCGCCCGCGCGCGAAGCCGGATCTTTACGTCGTCATCCAGATTGCGGATCGTGACGCTCGCCATGGCCATGTCTTCGTTCGCCGCAGCCGGTAAGAACCCTAGGCATTGATTGCGACGCAATCAAGGGCGGTCCGTGCAGCCTTGCCTGGCGGGTACCGCCCGGCGGACTTCATTGTTGCGGTTATGGCTCGTCACTACTACCGTTCAGCACGCGGGCGAACCGTCTGGACTGAAAGACCAAGGATCCAGCAGACGATGCATGTTCTCGAACAGCAACGGTTCATGTAGAGCGTCTCAAGCACTTAAAGGATAACGCAGCCGTGGCTTTCCGAGAAATTCTTCTTGATCCCGTACTCAAGTGGGGTCTTTCCATTGCTGTTGTTCTTGCAGCCGCATGTGCTGTGGCAATAGTTGCCGTTCAGTTGTGGAGGGACACTGCATTTTACTGTGAAGATGGTTCGATTTTGGCTGCCACTTGCAAAGACATAACCGAGCTGCCAACTGGTACGGTGGTTGCATTCAATAGAAATGAGTGTCCTTCCGGGTGGAAAGATTATGCTCCTGCTTACGGAAGATTCGTTCGTGGGATAGATAAAGCCGATAGCGGCATCGATCCTGACAAAGGAAGAGAAGTCGGCTCAATTCAAAATGAACAATTCCTTGCGCACACTCACACGAGGCCGAGAGGCGTCTATGACGCGGAGGGTGGCAGCGATGCATCTTGGGTTGACCATGCACGTCATTTTGGCTATGGACACGCGAAGCCACCTGAAACCGGGACAACAGGAGGAAAGGAAACTCGACCGGACAATGTAGCTTTACTCTACTGTGAGAAAGTCTGAGGCATAAGCACGCTATCTCTTCGATAAACTCCCTTATGGTTGTCGCCTTCGGATGTGGGCGAGAAATACTCCTTATCCCAAGCACCAATAGCTAAATTCAAACATGGGCTCACTATACAGGTGGTTTCTGCCTTAGATCTTGCAGTTTTCTGAGAACTTCGTGGTCGCCCCGCGCCAGTGCTTCTGCTTCCATTGCGTCCCAATCTCCTTGCTCTGGAGGAACGCCCAGGTGCTCCCTCAAGGCAAGAAGGGTTTCGACTTTTGTTTTCATTTCAACCCACAATAGCTCATCCAACCACTGGGATGTGATGTCACGATTCTTCAGTCTAATGAACGAAAGAAGTACATTCAGGCCCAAATGAAGGCTGCTCAATACAAAGTCATCTACTCGAAATGCGTGAAAGCCATCGTAGGAGTCGGTCAAGGTTGCCGTACCGATCTGAATTGGGCGTGTATCCCTTTTGTTGTACCGGGTAATCAAATGGCCATTGTCGACGCATGCGATCATATCGGGCAAGAGCGCCTTCTCGACTTTGCCGCGGCTAGCGCGGTCATTCAGGTCCGACACGAGTTTATCAGTTGAGAGTCCCTCAAGACCTACAATGATGCCCAAATAGGGGTTATGGGGTCGCTTGAGGCCGGTTACTGCCAGTCCGGGACCCAGGCGGATACTCCTGTTGGGCAGAATGTCTATCAGATCGGACGTAGCTCGCTCTAGACTCTTGACCGAGGCAATATTGTCGAGGGCTTGGCGCCAACCGGTGGTATCCAGACGCGTCTTGACTTCTGCGATACCGTACACCGCTTCGCATGGTACAAGGATGCCGCCATCGGCGGTCTTGAAGACAGGCGAAAACAACTCATCGTGGATGATGATATCCACCTGTTTGCTCCTTTCGTTGCGCTCGGAGAACACTTCGCCATGTCCGATTGCATAAGAACTGGGCAAGAAGCAGCGGACAAATTCACGGATCACTTCCTCCCGGGAGGAACCTTTGATCGACGGATTCTGGCTCATTGCGGTGACGCGGAGCTTGGCAAGGGCAAGATCAGCCTGGCCACGGAGCGCTTCGAGCAAGATTTCCGGCTGCTGTTGAGTGCTCTGGATCAATTCTCCAAGCCCAGTCTGTTCACGCAAAATTGTGAACGAGTTGCGAGAGCTACCTGCGCCGGTCGGATCGGCGTCAATCGCGGGCGTCCTGTTCGGCGATGCCCGCGAGCTCAACCGGAGGGCGGTCGGGGAAGCGGGCGATCAGCGACAGGCTGCCGCCCATCGCCTCCACCGTCCGCCGCAGCGTGGACAGCAAGATGTCGCTCCGCTTCTCCAGTCGAGAGATGGCATCCTGGCTGATGCCGAGCTCGCGCGCGACGCTCGCCTGGGTCAGCGCGCGGGCCTTTCGGAGTTCGCGCAGCGTCATTTCCTCGGCGATCAGCTGTTCCGCCCGTTCCTCGATCCTGCGCCGCCGCTCCGGGTCGAGTTCCGCCATCATGTCGTCAAGGCTCACAGTCATTGCGTTCCCCTTTCATCGGTAAGGCGGGCAAGGTGCCGGTCGTACCGCTCGTCGGCCTTGCGGACAAGCGCGCGATAGAACCGCCGCCCGCTGCCGCCCGACTTGTTGCCCGCGACCAGAAGCACGGCTTCGCGCGCGGGATCAAAGGCGAAGGCAACCCGCCATTGTCCGTCTGCCGCGCCGAACCGCATCTCCTTCATGTTGGCGTGCCGCGACCCGTTCAGCGTATCCACCTGCGGCCGGCCCAGCAGCGGACCGAACTGTTCCAGCAGGCGGCCGACCGTGTAGATCTCATCCTGCACCTTGTCGGGCAGGTTGCGAAACTCCGGAACGAACTCGTCATGGAAGGCAACCTGCCACGTCATGGCGACAGGATGGGGCGGCCGGGATATGAAGTCAAGGACATGTTCGCGTCCCCTAGCACGCTCGCGATATCTGGTCGGTCAGGCCCAGAACCGGAGGCGTTTCGGTGAAGCCTGCGTTCGACGATCTCAATTCGATCC
>WTHD01000329.1 GCA_011523265.1 Candidatus Binatota bacterium | reverse complement strand
CTTCACCTTCGTCCCACATCTCCCCCTCTTACCCAAAACTGTCGGGGCCTGAGCCCTCCAGGGGAGAGGGAGCAGTCATGGCCAGCCCACCCAGCCCTTGACTGCCCCCCCGGTCTTTTGCTTGGTTGAAATCTCCCATGAAGCTGCTCGGCACGCAACTCGCCTATTTTCTGAACGAGCCGGCAACGCGCCGAAATATTGGCGCGCTCCTCAAATTCGCCGCCTTCCTGGTCGGAATTATTCTGCTCTTCTCGGTTCTCTTCCACGTGATCATGCTGCGCGCGGAAGGGCAGGATCATTCCTGGCTGACCGGGGTCTATTGGACCCTGACGGTGATGAGTACGCTTGGCTTTGGCGACATTACCTTTCACAGCGATATTGGGCGGTTTTTCAGCATTGTGGTGCTACTCTCCGGGATTGTCCTGCTGCTTATCGTCCTGCCCTTTACCTTTATCCGCTTCTTTTACGCCCCCTGGCTGGAGGCGCAGATACGGTTCCAGGCCCCGCGCGAAGTACCGATCGATACCCAGGGACACGTCATCATCTGTACCTACGACACCATTGCTCCCGGTCTCATTGACCAACTGCGCCTCCAGGACGTTCCCTACTACGTTCTTGAGCCCGACCCGGCGACCGCCGCACGCATGTATGAGGATGGTATTTCGGTCATTGCTGGTGAGATCGATAGTCGTGAGACCTACGAGAAAGTCCGGGCTGCCCAAGCACGGTTGATCGTTGCGAACAGCGCGGACACCGTCAACACGAATATCGCCCTGAACGTTCGGGAGGTTGCCCTGGACGTCCCCATCATGGCAACAGTCGAGGAAAAGGACTCTGTTGACATCCTCGAATTGAGCGGCTGTACGCACGTGGTTCCCCTCAAGCAGCGCCTGGGAGAACGTCTCACCAACCGCATTAACATCGGGCACGCCCAGGCCCATGTGATCGGTAGTTTTCGCGACCTCCAGGTGGCAGAGTTTCCTGTCCACAATACCCCCCTGGCTGGCCGGACGATCCGTGAAACACGGCTGCGTGAGGTCATCGGGCTCAATATTGTCGGGATTTGGGAACGGGGTCGTTTATTGCCGGCGACTCCCGACACCTACCTCTCCAACACCAGTGTGATGGTCGTTGTCGGCTCGGAAGAACAAATGCTGGAACTCGACACCCTGCTTGTCATTTACGATACCAATTACAGTCCGGTCCTGGTCATTGGAGGAGGCAAGGTCGGCTGTGCCGCCGCCGAGGCCCTGAAGCGCAAGGAAATACCGGTTCATCTGGTTGAGAATGACGAATCCTTTCGGGAACGGATCGAACACATCCCGGATCAGCTCTTTATCGGCGATGCCGCCGACCGAGAGGTCCTGATGCGTGCCGGCTTACGGGATGCCCCGGCGGTACTCCTCACGACAAACGACGACGCCATGAACATCTACCTCGCGGTCTACTGTCGCCGCCTCAACCCTGAATTACGCATCGTCAGCCGCATTACCCACGAAAGAAATCTCGAAGCCATCCACCGCGCCGGCGCGGACTTCGCCTTGAGCTACCCGTCACTTGGTATCGAGCAGGCCCTCTCCCTGCTGCAAGGCCGTGAGTTAGGACTCTTGGGCGAGGGAGTTGAGTTATTTGCGGTCTCACTGCCACGGATGCTGGTAGGCTTGACCTTATCCGACAGCGGAATTGGGGCTCGGACGGGGCTGAACGTGATCGGTATCCAGCACAACGGGGGCCTCGTCACCAACCCACCAGCCTCAACAAAGCTCCAGGAAGAAAGCGAACTCATCATGCTGGGCAGTACTCAGCAGCGACAGGCATTTACCGAGGCGTATAGTTAGTAGGGGCAACCCCCTGTGGTTGCCCCCGGCGGGGGAACGGGTAGCCACAGGGGGCTACCCCTACGGGGGGTCTGATACGGGCCGGCGGTCTGCCTGGTCCTGCGTCAGATGAAACACGACCAGCAGCCCGGCACTCAGCCCATATGTGAATGCAAATTCCGGCGCGGCAGCAAATCCAAACACATTCTGGACTCCCACGGGAGTCAGTTCATAGGCGTGGATTACCCCCACGAACGACAGGGCCGCGGCGACCAGCAGCCAGGCCGCCGCGCTAAGAAATTGGCGTTCGATAATAAAGACCAGAATAGCCGCCAGGATCATGGCGCTCAGCAGAAAGCCCTGGCTGAGGGCGATCACGCCGTGAATGTATAGATCGCCCCCAAACTTTGGCGCGATGTCGAAAAGCGAAGCGCCGGCCTTGCGGAGGCTGGTTTCAATCAACTGCAAAGCCCAGGTGGCCAGCGCGGGAATCAACCCGAAGGCAACCGCGAGCGCGTGCGCCGGGGGGACGGCCTGAAATGCCTGGGCCGTCATGATGATACCAATCCAGAGCAGAATACCCAACGTCGCTTCGATCGGGACGATGTGGAGAACCACCGTCATGCCGCCGATCAGACACAGCAGCCAGATGACCACCCCATTAATGACCGAGTAGCCAACCCGCGCGCCCATCGCCTTCCAGGCCGGGTGCCCAATATAGATAGTCGTGGGAAACGGGCTGCCGAAGAGAGCGGCCAGGAGCGTCCCTACGCCGTTGGTGACCAGGGAGGGCTTGGTTTCATAGCGATCCCCGGCGGCCTCCGCACTCTCCAGATTCTGTAACGAGCCAATCACATTAAACAGACCCATGGGAAAGATAATGGCCAGATACTGCCAGCCCCGCTCACTGGTCAGCAGGGCAAAGAGGTCGGACGGGACCGGCGTTGGCAGGTGCAGCGCCAGCGCGTACTGTTCGGCCGGCGGCTCAAAGACGGGTATCCCCAGCAGGCGCAGCCCCCAGGCGAGGACGACCCCCGTCAGCACGGCAACCAGACCACCGGGCAGGCCACCGGGCAGGGTCCGGCGTGACGCGTAGGCGGTCAGGATCATCATCATCGGCACAACCGCAATAAGCGGCTGCGCAAAAATCTGGAAGACAAAACCGACGGCGATAAACGTAATCGCGACCCCGGCCAGAGCCGTCAGCAGGGCCGCCCGCGGCGTATGCCGACGCAGCCAGTCCCCCACAAAAGCACCGGCCGTTTCCATCACCCCGCTGAGCAGACAGGCCAACAATCCGACCTGCCAGGCCAGGGTTGGGTCTTGCGTTTCCTGATAGACCGGCCCCATGATGAGGAAGATGTAGGCAAAACAACTCGGCGTATTGATGCCATACGGGAGAGCCGTCACATCGTTGCGCCCGGTTTGCAGCATCAGCCGCCGGGCTTGCCAGGCGTAAAAAATATTACCGAACAGGATGGACAGTGCCGCCCCAGGCAGGATGCGGCCAATCACCAGCTCTTGAGGAAGGCCACACACCAACGGACACAGCACGGCGATCAGCATGAGCTGCAAGAGATTGTCGATAAACAGCCCAAAGAAGCCGTCAATATCTCCCCGGACCAACACGGCGCGCAGGCCGCGTAGCGTCCAGGCACCTTCCCGCCCATCCGAATCTTCGCGCATACGGCGGGCAGTCTAACGACCGGATAGACGGCCGTCAAACCGAACCGGGGAGTTGAGACGAGGTTGACAGACCGGTCAGGAGTATATTGAGTCGTACTTTCATTTTGATTATCTGTGGTGGGTGTGACGTAAGGAGGCGCTATGAAAACGCTCGTACGATTCGCTCGGGCTGGCCTGGTCCTTGGAGTGCTCAGCTTCTTCCAACCGTTCGGGTATGCAGCAGACATTGATGAGGTCCGAAAAGCGGCGGAAGAGGGCAGCGCCCAGGCGCAAAACAGCCTGGGCGTCATGTACGTCAAAGGCGAGGACGTCGAGCAAGACGCCAAGGAAGCCGTCAGATGGTTCCGCCGGGCCGCCAAGCAGGAGCACGTCGGCTCACAGTATAATCTGGGCCTCTTGTATTTCGCCGGGAGTAATAGCGACCGGGCGAAGCAGGAAGCCGCCAAGTGGTTTCAAAAAGCGGCCGAGAGCGGACATACGAAAGCCCAGTACCGCCTGGGCATGCTCTATATCCAGGGCGGTGGTGTTGAGCAGGATTATGCCACCGCCGCCATTTGGTTGCGGAGCGCAGCCGACGAGAATCATGCCGAGGCCCAGTACAATCTCGGCGTACTGTACGATAACGGCTACGGCCTGGAGCAAGATCTGACCAAGGCGAGAGGCTGGTACCTCAAAGCCGCGGACCAGGCCCATCCGGGAGCGCTGTTCAATCTCGGCACCATCTACTTCGCCGGTCGAGGCACGGAGCAGGACGATGCGGAAGCGGCCCATTGGTTCCGCCAGGCCGCAGAGCGGGGCCATTCCGGTGCGCAGTACAACCTGGGGGCCATGTATCTGGAAGGCCGAGGGGTGGCCAAAGACGACGACACGGGCATCGACTGGTTGCGCAAAGCGGCCGAACAGGGCCATGCCAATGCCCAGAAAATCATCGATCAAATCAGTGCCGGCAGCTAATGGCTGTCCGGTTCGGGCCTCGGCCTAGGCTGATGGGGGACGTATGACAGCCGTCACCAAACGGGCACGGTTCCTGCTGGCCGTGCTGATTGTCATAACTGGTGTGGGCTGCGATCAAGCCACCAAACAGATTGCCGCCCAACAGCTCCGCGGAACACTGCCCATCTCCTTCATGCACGACCTTGTTCGCCTGCAATATGCGGAGAATCAGGGTGCTTTTCTCGGACTCGGCAATAGCCTGTCCCCCGAACTGCGCTTCTGGCTGCTCACTGTGGCGACCGCCGTGCTGCTCCTGGGCTTGGCCATCTTTCTTATCGTGCAATGGCAGCTCCCGCGTCTTTCGTTCATTGCGCTCTCGTGCGTCCTGGCCGGAGGACTGGGGAATATGATTGACCGGCTGGTGCACGACGGCAGCGTCATCGATTTTCTGAACCTCGGCCTGGGCTCACTCCGAACGGGTATTTTCAATATCGCCGATGTCGCCATCACAGGCGGCGTCGTTCTGCTCTGGGCTGCCAGCTTCCGGGCAACTCCCCAGTCGGATGAGCCGACTACACCCTAATATGGGATACTGAGCGCTACCGCGCTCACAAGCCGTTTCAACTCCTTCCACATGATGCTAAGGTCTGAGCCGAACTCGAATAACGGAAAGGAGAACGTATGGCCAAAGATGCTGTCATCCCAAAGGGAATGGAAGCCTATTACAACGATTTTCATTTTGCTCCGGCAATCAAGGATGGAGATCGTCTCTACTGTTCCGGCCAGATCGGAGTGGGCGAGGGGTATAAGGTTTCGGACGATCCCGAAGCACAGTTCACCCAGGCGTTTGAACACGTCAAATCCACGCTGGAGGCGTCTGGTGCGTCGTTTGACGATGTGGTCGAGATGACGACCTTTCATGTCGATCTGCAAAAAAACATCCAGACCTTCATGAAGGTCAAAGACAAATACATGGCAGCCCCCTACTCGGCCTGGACCGCAATCGGTATCACCG
>WTHD01000495.1 GCA_011523265.1 Candidatus Binatota bacterium | reverse complement strand
TGGTCATAGGGACGTTTCCAGGCGGGCGGGTTGCGAAAGTCATACCACATGCCAAAGCGAATTTTTGGATTGCCGTTCTCACTCATCGGGCTGTCCTCCTTTGCAATCGATTGCGTATCTTATGGTCTCAGGGTGAAAATGGAAAGCGGACGCTGCTACAATTGATTCGTCAGATGGCCCCTCTTCGCCCTGGAGAACCCTGGACCTTCCCGCCTAGTTGACGGGTCGCGGGGTTCTCTGTATAGCGAACGGGTTTCACACGA
This sequence comes from Candidatus Binatota bacterium, assembly GCA_011523265.1. Classification (GTDB taxonomy): domain Bacteria; phylum Desulfobacterota; class Binatia; order Bin18; family Bin18; genus Bin18. Next base: position 23,567 of record WTHD01000495.1, on the reverse strand, counting down.
GAAGAGTATGGGAGAGAATAGAGTATCTCTCCTTGAGAAAGGCATTGCATGACGGATCAGATTGGCTCTGAAACAAACCCCCTCCGCGTCGCTATTTTTGGCTCGGGACCGGCTGGATTCTACGCGGTTGGCGAACTGCTCAAGCAAAAAGATACCGCTATTCGGGTTGACCTGTTCGATCGCCTGCCGACTCCCTATGGGCTGGTCCGAGGCGGCGTGGCACCGGATCATCAAAAAATTAAAGCGGTCATTCGACAATACGAGAAATTTGCCAGTCGGCCCGGCTTTCGCTTTTTCGGAAACGTGACCTTTGGCGAAGATATCCGGCTGGCCGATACCCTGGCCCACTACCATCAAGTCCTGTTTTCAACCGGCGCGGAATCCGACCGGCAGCTCGGCATTCCGGGTGAAGACTTGGCCGGCAGCGACCCAGCGACGATCTTTGTCGGCTGGTATAACGGGCATCCTGATTACCGCGATCTCAACTATGATCTGAGCAATGTTGAACGCGTCGCCGTAATCGGAAACGGCAATGTGGCCATGGATGTCGCCCGCATTCTGGCCCGCTCTATTGAAGAACTCTCAAAAACGGATATCGCCGACTATGCGCTCGAAGCGCTCAAGAAAAGTGCGGTCAAGGAGATCTATCTGCTGGGCCGACGGGGGCCGGCGCAGGCGGCCTTCACCAACCCCGAGATTCGGGAACTGACGGAAATGCCGATCACCGATCTGGTCGTCGAGCCGAAAGACCTCGAGCTTGACGAGGCCAATGCCGAATTCCTGGCGCAGGCCACGGAGCCTGTGCATCAGCGGAATATGGACATCCTGACGGCCCAGATTCCCAAGGGCGAGGGCACGGCTCCCAGGAAAATTCGGGCGCGCTTTTTTGTTTCTCCGGTCGAACTTTACGGGACCGAGCGCGTCGAGGGCATGAAGCTCGAAAAAAACCGTTTGGTAAAGGATGACAGTGGGACGCTACGCGCGCGCGGAACTGGAGAATACGAGGAGCTGCCGAATATTCAGATGGTCTTCCGCTCTATTGGCTATAAGGGCCATCCGCTGAAAGACGTTCCGTTTGACGAGCGCTCAGGGATTATTCCAAATCAAACTGGCCGGGTCATCGACCCGGAAACACAGACCCCTATTGAGCGCCTGTACGTGGCCGGCTGGATCAAGCGCGGTCCGTCCGGCGTGGTGGGCACGAATAAGCCGGACGCGATTGAAACCGTCGGGCTGATGTTGGAAGACCTGCAACAGGGCAAGGTACCCAATACCATCAACGCCAGCGACGAGGCGGTTCCGGCTCTGCTGGCCGAGAAGAGTGTCCGCTACGTCTCTTTTGCTGACTGGAAATATCTGGATCAGATAGAAGTCGAGAGCGGGAAAAAAGTGGGCAAGCCGCGTGAGAAGATGACGACCGTCGCGGAGATGCTGGCCGCGCTCGATACCCAGACTTTGCAAGCTGCTGCGAAATAATGGCAAACCGCCGTGGAAGTGAGTCAACGCTATGAAGGCTATTCGGATACACGAGTTTGGTGAACCAGAGGTATTGCAGCTCGAAGACGTCGCGGACCTGACCCCTGGGGCGGGTCAAGTCGTGGTGCGCATGCACGCGGTCGGAGTCAATCCGGTTGAGACCTATATTCGGTCCGGTATCTACCCCAAGCCGCCGACACCCTTCACCCCTGGTTCGGACGGGGCCGGCGTAATCGAGGCCGTGGGCGAGGGCGTGGACCGGGTTGCCGTGGGCGACCGGGTGTATCTGGCCGGTTCTCTCAGCGGCACGTACGCCGAACAGGCCCTGTGCAAACAGGAGCAGGTATATCCGCTTGGCGAACCAGCGTCGTTCGCCCAAGGGGCTGCCGTGTTTGTGCCCTATGGTACTGCCTATCAGGCGCTCTTTCACTGCGGTCATGCCTCACCTGGCGAAACGCTTTTCGTGCACGGGGCCAGCGGTGGGGTGGGTATAGCCGGGGTGCAGCTCGGTCGGGCCGCCGGCATGACGGTCATTGGAACCGCGAGTACGGAGCGCGGGCGTCAGCTCGTATCCGAACAAGGCGCGCAGCACGTTCTCGACCACAGTGCCGCGTCGTATCTGGAAGAAGTGCAGACCCTGACGGACGGGCAGGGCGTTGACGTGATTTTGGAGATGCTGGCCAATGTCAATCTCGCCAAGGACCTCGACCTCCTCGCCATGCATGGGCGCGTGGTTGTCATCGGCAATCGGGGCGAGAGGAATCAGGGTACGATCGAGATCAATCCCCGCGCGGCCATGATGCGGGACGCCTCCATCATCGGTATGACCTTACGCAACGCCACGCCGCAGGATCATGTCCGCATCCACTCAGCCCTTGTGGCTGGTTTGGCCAACGGCACGCTGCGACCCGTGATCGGACAGGAACTTCCCCTGGCCGAAGCCGCCCAGGCTCACCGCGCCGTAAGCGGAGCAGGCAAAGCCTATGGCAAGGTGGTGCTGATACCGTAGGGCAGACCTGATTCACCGCTCGTCGCCCGTGCCAGATTCGGAGCGGACCTGCATGGGAAAATGGACCGATAGTACAGAGCCAGACGTCACTGGCCCAGGCGTCCAAAATCAATCTGGATATTGGAATAGACCTCGTTCAGGCTGGAGATGTGCTCCCACGGAACGCCTAAGCCTTCACGGCTGTTCCCCATCATGATGGGTTGCAGGTCTTCTCTGGCAAGAGGCTGAGCATCGGTGAAGACGAGTACGCCGGCTGCGGTAATCTGAGGCTGATCGAACTCGATAAACCGATCCGTCTCCCAGATGGCATCCTGCATCGTCAGCGTCAGCATCTTTGTTTCGCCCGGTTGGAAGAGTCCGTCGGGCTCCACCTGCATCACCGGAATCTCGTTTTGCAAATCCGAATAGAGGTCTTGCGTGGCGGGATTGATAAAAGACAGATAACTGGTCGTGAACTTGCGTAAGACCACCGCTTGATCCGAGGTGTTAGTGGCTTCAACCTGCATGCTCAGGGATCGCTCGGTGGTATTATAGCGCAATTCTTTGACCTCGGTTTGTACGGCGCTCGGGACTGGAAGGCCAGCCAGGTCCCACATTCTGGCGGCTTGGTGGGGAATGATCGGCGGGCGACCCGAGTTTGTGACCAATAGCCCCCCGACAACCAGGACGACCAGGACTACGCCAAAAATAAGAGACGTTCGACGATCAGCGGGCGTGATTTGTTCTTCATCAACCCCGTTAACCAGCAGCGCGTAACGGACGAGCATCGGCCGTCTGGCCCAATAGCCCAGCCAGGCCAGCCCGAGAATCCCAAACACGATATGCCAGCCGACAACTCGCCCAAACCCGTAGTGCTCCAGGTCTATGGTCTCGCCGGTTGCCGGAATCTGTATGGTATAGGACGGCGGGGCGTCGCCCGGCACAACGGTGATCCACTGGGCCGGCCCCACCAGCCCGCCCGTACCAGACAGATTAATCAGCGGGTGGACATGATAGCGGCCCGGCTCGCGGGCCTGGAGAATCATCCTGAAATCGTAGATCGCTCCTAACTCGATATTAAACGCGTTCTGGATAAAACGGTCATTTACCCAGCGTTCGCGCACGGCGAGTTTCGGACCTGGGACCAGGACGCCGAGCCACGCCAACTCCGGTGTGGTCAGCATGCGCGGCCAGGAGTTCATCGCTCTGAACTTACCGGTGACGGTCATGGTCTCGTTGACCGCAAGCTGCTCGTGCGAGAACTCCACGTTGAAGAACGAGACCCCGCGCATGCGAACAAACGGTTCGAGGTTATGCTCACCATGGGCGTGGACAACCGGTGCCTGCATAAACGAGGCTCCGAACACGCACAGGCAGGCGAGGCTGACAGCGAGGCAGGCTTTTCCGAGTGGAGACATGCAGGCCTCGACCACAGTCAGGTTTGACGCAGGACTTTCCGCATCGGCATAATGCCGAGCAGTTTTCCCAGGCCGATGCCAATCCAATACATGAAGGTGCAGGCGATGCCGGCCATTAATATGCTGATCCAGATACGCTGGCCCAGGAAGGCTTGCAGCGTGCCCTCATCAATCCGGCGTAAGTATTCCGGGGTCTGGGGGCGGATGAAGTAATAGCCCATCAAATCGGCAACGGTAAAGGTCTTGCCAAACAGCGTCACCGGCTGCAGGAAGGGCATGAGCATCAGCCAGTTCACGGGATAAAAGAGAAAACCCCATAAGAATCCGCCGATCAGACTCGTCACCAGATAGCTGCGTGACCAAAAGAGAATCAGGTCAAGCGCCAGTGCCATGGGAATCGTTGTGGCCGGCCAGATAAAATTAATCGGATAATACTCCATGCCGTAAAAGCTGAAGACCCGACTCAGCCAGGCTCCGACCAAGACGAACACCGCGGTAAACGTGGCTCCCAACGGCAGGCGCAGATAGTACCAGGCCAGATAGTGGCCCACCGCAGTCACCAACAGAGCGGCGCTCGGGCCGGCGATCGGCCACCACAGCTTGTCTTTCCAGTCCACCCAGAAATCCCAGTCACCCATATAGAGCATACGACTGACGTGGGGGATGACGGTGAAGAAGCCGATCAGGGCCAGGAGCAGGATGACATCAAAAACCTTGGCCATCCTGTGCTGGCCAAGCGCAGCAAGCTCTTCGGCCTTCATCTTTTTAACCTCTCCTGAGGCCCGCCCCTTCCTGAACGCCGTGCGTTGCGACAGTCCGCCGGTAGACGAGTCGGTGGCCTACGATGACGCTTTCGCCTCGGTTGACGCTTGCTGGGCTATTTCTCCCAGGTTTTCAAAGATGCGTGGCACGGTCTTAAAGAGCAGCGCAAACCCGGCAAAGAAGAAATACGTCGCCCAGGCAAACGGAAAATGGTAGGGCTGCACAAACAGTTCTTCGGTAATCCAGCTTGAGTGTCCCAGTTCATTAAACGCCACATTGGCGAACAGGAACCAGCCGCCGGCCGGAAACAGCAGATAGCAGATGGGTATGCCTTTGCCTCCTTCACCGACATACAGATGATGTAAGCGATTATAAGCGTACCAGGAACTCACACCAGTCATGATGAGCAACATGGGAAAGGTATAGAAGAAGAGCGGAATGTGGCTGGGCGTAAAGGCTGTATCGCGCACCACAATTTGGTGCCATACGGCGTCTTGCTCGGCAAAATAGCTGACTCCAAAGCCAAACGTGGCCGCCACCGCGACTATAGCCCAGAGTTTGCCGATGTGGTTGAGCTCGTGCTCCGGGTCGATCCGCCCCAACTCTTTTCTCTGAATGACACAGGTCGGACAGGGTTTGCGATAGGCCGTAAAGCCGATGATGGCGGCGGCAATAAGGACGATCCACTCGACGTACAGCAGGCCCAACCAATACTTCGCAAATTCAGGTGTCGTCGCGTCCATACCAACCGGGAACCACCACTCGCCCTGCCACAGCCTGATGAGAATCAACGACAGCAGCCCCAGGCCGCCGCCTATGACCAGAAAGCGCACGAACGGCATCTCGTCGTGCGCCGTTTGGTCGTGCTTCATTTCTTCTATCTGGACGGCCTGACTTTCGACTGAGGCTGACATAGACGTTGCTGCCATAGAAAGTCCCTCCCCGTACATTATCATTCAGCCCCGAGCGTCCTGTAGTGGACAACCCCGGAACAACAATAATACTGTGTGTGGAATAGCCCCCCTTACCACATATCCTCCAAAATGTGCAAACAGGGCCTTGAGCTGTGTCTCTTACGGATTGGGCTCTCCGTTCTTAAACACTCTCGGTTCATGCCAGCGGCGGCTGACGAGCAATTTCCCGGCGCGGTGCCGTTTCTTGCGGAAGCCCAACAGGTGAAAAATTTCCATCACAAACCACCGGGCGATGCGTGGTTCGACAATCAGGGTCGCGGCTTGGTCCGGATGTCGGCGTACTCCGGGCAGCAGCGGTAAGAGTCGCTCAAGCCGGAGGCGGCGCAGCCACACCGCGAGGCGTAGCCAGAACCGTTGCACTGTTCTGACCAGGAAAAATCCGTCCGCGCCTTGTCCCTGATAGAGGGGCATCAGGATCTGTCCGGATTCCTGAGCCCGAATCTGTCCGTGACGGTCACGGGCCAAGAGCTGGCCCCGCCTGACCGGCTGGAAGTTCGTGAAGCCGGGTTCCATCACAAAGTCGTCCCCGGCTTGGAGTAGATGGTGATAACGGATTTCCAAGACCGGAAAGCCCGGCTGCTCGGGCGGCGTCTTTTCGGGTGCGTCCTGGGACCGGAGACAGCCGGCGGTTGTCAGGACGCTCCAGATGGCCGCAATATGGTTCTCCACTGCGCTTGGCGAAGCGTGCTGTCCGCCTTCAAAACCGATGACGACATGTCCCTGTTCGCTCAGATAATTCAGCAGCGTGCCCTCTAGCTGCTCTTCCAGGCCAAGAATGACCGGGGCCTGAAGATCGAACGCAAAGCGACGGTTGGGCAGGCTATCGCCAATCACCACAAACGGCTGACCCTCGGCAGAGGTGGTGTGCAGGTCGAGGAAGACCGCCGGTCCCTGGCGCCGCGCCAGCGCCATTTCTATTACCGCCAGCAATTCTCGCCTTTCCTGCTCCTCCGAGGTCGGCTCGGCGCATCGCCCCCCCGTCCCTTCGAGGCGCTCAGGTACCCACAGTCGGTTGAAATCCTCATCAATATACCGGCAGCCGCGCGTCAGCGCGGCGCGGTTTCCGGTGAGCGCAAGCAGCCTGCCCCGAAAGGAGGGACACCGGGTGTGTAAACTGTGTAGCACCTGCTGCAAGGCAAAAACCCCAGCTGGCTCATTGCCGTGCATCCCTCCAATACCAATCACGAGCGGCCCAGCCGTATCGCCGCCATAACTGCCGAGCAGGCGGGGAAAGCCGGGGGACTGGGCGGAAGGGTCGGGCATCAGTCCTTCCGGGCCGACCGTTCAAGCAGACGGGCCGTTAGCGTCAGGATGTCATGCTCGGTCACGATCCCGATCAGCCGCTCGTCCTTGGCCACCAGCAGAGACGCGCTTTTTTCTTGTTGCATCCGGGCAACTGCTTCTGCGAGGGGTGTCTCGGGTGGAAGCGTCAGCGGCTTCGACTGCATGATCGCCCCGACCGGGATCGGCTCGCTCTCGACCTGCCGGAGTGACGGCGTACAGTGACGCAAGACCTCAAAGCACGAGATCAAGCCAACCAGCTTGCCCTGGTCGTCCTCAACCGGGATATGCCGAATCCGTTTCCAGTCCATCAGCTTGGCCACCAAGTCTATCGGTTCATTGGGATGGACAGTGAACAGATCGGTCGTCATACATTCTTCAATACGCAGGACATGCAATTTATCACTCCAGCCTTCTTCAATCTGGGCCAACGGCCATTCATGCACCGGGCTTCCCGTCCATTGCCTCCGGGCGGTGGCTGCGGTCAGCGCGCTCAGCCGCGCCGCTTGGGTATCAGTCTCCCGCATGTCTGCTAATGAGCGCAAGAGCCAAGACGAACCGGTCCGGCCGACCGTGACCCGTTGTTCGATTACGCCCAGGTAACGCTCAATGTCCGCGGGGTTCAGCCCTGCCGTGCGGAGTCCGTGCCGGGCCAGCGGTAATAAGTCCTGGCGAATCAAGTCACGGGCTAGCACGACCTGCCCGTCGAGCCAGGTAAACTGGGCGTCCAAACCTCTCTGAGCCGCGGCAAGAAAATTGATTTCCGCGTTGTGGAAGGGCATTTTTTGAGCAATATCACCATAGGTTTGTTGCCCTCCCCGGAGTAAACCGAGGAAAAAGGCAGCGTTCGCGACCTCATCAACAACACTTGGACCGGCCGGCAGGACGCGGTTCTCAATACGGATATGGGCCTTCCCCCCTCCGAGGCCAAAGCAACCTCTATTCCAGCGATACACCGTCCCTATATGGAGACGCAGGGCTTGTAATTCGGGCAGCCCGCCCTCTTCCAGTAAGCGCAAAGAATCTTCCCGCGATGGCGTTCCGATCAGGACGCGAAAACGGGCCAAATCTTCCTGGATGAGATCGAGTATCGAGTGGTCTACCCACTGTTGACCGAAGCTCACCCGTGGTGCACGCTCACGCAGATGGGTGCTGGCGCGGCGGGTATCAACAGATTGCTGAAACAATGGAATCCGCGTCTCGCGCCACAGCCGGCGGCCAAACAGCAACGGCGAGTTGGCGGCCGCGGCCAGGAGCGGAGCCGTCATGGCCTGGGCGATATTATAACACTGAGAAAACTCGGCTGGCTCGACTTGGTAGTGGACCTGAAAACTGGTACAGCCCGCTTCCAGCATGACCGAGTCGTGCTTGATACTCAGCTCATCCGCGCCCTTGAGCTGGAATTCGTAATCGCCCCCGCGGAGCTGGGTGAGCACGGTATTCAGCGCCCGGTAGCGCGGCTTGGGAGTCATATTGGTCAGCGCCAAGTCAGACTTGCGCAGCGTCGGTAAAATCCCACTCAGGACCACCTCGGCCTCACACTGATGAGCGGCAGCTCTCACTGTAGCGAGCGAGCGGTTGAGTTGGCCCTCAAGCTGACTCAGGCAGTCTCCCTCAAATACTAAGGGGTCCAGATTGATCTCCAGATTAAACAGCCCCAACTCCGTGGTGTAATGGGGGTCATCGATCCGCTCCAGGATATCCAGCGCGAGCGGCGCTGGATGCCAGGCGGCATCCACCAAAAACAGTTCTTGCTCAACCCCAATCCGGTGGACCCCGGATTCGATTAAACCGCTGTCGAGCATGTGCTCCAGCGCGTGGATATCGCGTAGGAGATGAGCGATAAAGCGGCGGAGTTGGCCTGAATCACTATCGCGCAGTACGTCTTGATTTCCCACTCGTATCCCTCGGGCACGAATCCCTTACCGGTCTCGAATGCGGTAGCGTATGTTATATGTCGTAAGAGCGAAGGCATAGAGTGTCAGGAATCAATAACAATGGCGAGTAAGGGCCGACCTTTCCGAACCGTCTCTTTCGAGGGATTTGAGATATTGGTGGGCAAAGGGGACGCCCAGAATGACCGGCTGACCTTCGAGGTTGCGGAGCCCGAAGACTTCTGGCTGCACGTGGTCAACTTTCCCGGCAGCCATGTTGTGGTGCGCAATCCCGACCAACTCGCCGCACTGCCGCCCGCGGTCTTAATGCACGCGGCCCGGCTGGCGGCTTGGCATTCCAAGGCGCGCGGCAGCCGGGGCAAAGTAGAAGTGCACCTCTGCCGAGCCGCGGACGTGTCTCAGCCACCCGACTTTCCGCCCGGTAAGGTGCGTCTGCGCCGCTGGCAAAGCCTCAAAGTCTATCCTTTGGAACCGCCCGACGAGGCGTAATGGTGGACTGTGAATACCGGTTGGGGACAGCCCACAGTTTTCGGAACCCCGCCTAGCGGCTTACGCTCCGCTTACTCGATTGACGGAGGGCTGCTACACAGCGTGATAGCGAACCCGCGCACGGATTATGTCGCCGCTCTCGGACTGCACCTTTGACAGTTCGTAGACCGTCTGAGCGTTCATCCAGAATTCCGGAGTTTGGCCGAAATACTCGCCCAGCGCAATCGCGGTCTCAGCCGTCACTCCGCGCCGTTCATGGACAATCTCGTGCAGGCGCGTCGCTGGCAGGCCCGTCTCACGCGCCACACGGCTGACGCTCAACGCCATTTCCTCAATTTGCTCCATGAGCAGCACACCGGGATGCGTTGCAATCCGATGGGTCGGTGCCTTTAACATAGTCTCGCTCCTGTCTCAGTCATAATGGTTGTTCAACTCCACCTCGAAGGCATCCCCTGCCCGCCAGGTGAAACATATCCGCCAGCCGCGCGATACACGAATGCTGTACTGTCCGGCGCGGTCTCCCCTGAGGCGTTCAAGCCGATTACCGGGCGGTACTCGAAGGTCTTTTATAGAAGCCACATAGTTGATTCGGTCCAGCTTGCTCTGCGCTCTTTTCAGAAGTCTCGCCGGGAACGACCGGTCTCGCACACCATTGAAGACATTCGCAGTACGCTGGTCGGCAAAGGACCTGATCATGCACTGGAAGTATTATGTTTTGCGTTATACGTCAAGCATAATATTGTTAGGCGGGGGCCGATATGGGCTTTGCCCTAGCAAGACACGAACGCTACCCGGCAAGGTACTTTTACTCCGCTGGCAGAGTCTCAAAGTCTATCTGCTTGAGCCGTCCGACGAGTCGTAGTGGTGGGTTGAGCAGGGAGCGGAGGGAGACCCCCCTCCGCTCCCTACAAAGATGTCTACCGAACCAAGTGAGTTAATATTTACTGAGAGTCCCGTACCTCGGTTGGAAAGAAGCCTTGGCGGCTCTCATCCCACTCAATGACGGTCTCCTGTCCTTCGGTCGGAAAATTCTCGACAACCGCCGTGCCGCTCGCTCCTGTTAGGAACTTATACTCGGACAACCGCAGGACCGAGAACTCATTGGACTCAGCCTCTTCTCCGTTGCGGATGAGTCGGATAGTTTTCGCTCCTTGGGCATAGTGGTTCCAGTTGACGGTTGCGCTGAACCCATTATGGATATCGCCACAGGCATCCTCGGTATCTGTTCGTGATGAACCGTGATTCAGGACCACGGTATCTACGACCTCGCCCGCATCGATGATCTCAGCCTTCAGTTCCCCTCCGAGACATGACCAGCCGGAGATGAGGCCCACGCCGTTCACCGTCGAGCCCGGAGCCGGTATTTCAAGACTAGCACCCCGATTAGGCTCCTCTTCTTCTAAGAATTCGAGATCTGCTATTCCTTCAGCAGTCGCGTCCGATCGACTCTTTGTTATCGTGCCGTTCTTTTCCACCCAAGCAAAAGTGAATGTATTCTCAGTCTCGATACTTCCCGCTATGCCTGTTGTGATTCCATCTCCCCCCTCTACTGTTCCGGTGAAAGAGCTGTTGTAAGAGCAACCGGGGACAGGAAGGTGGGGAGGGTCAGGAGAAAAGCATTGCAGCGGAACGCAGATCAAACTGCTCTCAACTCGAACGGTGTAATGATATACAACGGCTTCAGCGCTGCACTCCGCGTCACGATAATATGCCACATATCCAATAGCATCTGGCCCACAACTTCCCGACGCATCAAGCCGCAGCGAACCACCAGTAGTGCAGGTGTAGGTGCCAAGGCTGTTGTTCGAGCCAGAATAGCTGGTCCTGAATGTCCCCGTATTTGTCGCCTCATCAAATGTCTGAACGCTCCATCCTGTTTCAAGGTATGACACCGACTCTTTCCGTGAAGACTCCCAATGGTCAGCTCCTGCGAGGTTCACCATTAAGCAAAATACCCCAACAAAACCTAATCCTACCCTTGTGAATATACTCATATTGTCTCCTTTCCATCGTATTGACCTTCAATTTTCCATCCCTGCTCTTTCCCTGTGGATGTTAATGGATTTCTATCTATAGAAGGATAAATTCCTCCTTTCTCTCTTTTTAAGGAGGAGTCTATACAGATATAAGTAGGATTAGTCAAATATATCTACTTTTATCTGGTTAATCAGTCTGTTTCTGCCTTGTACCCTAGGGGGTCCAGTAAGGGTATGGACAGGAAAGTTCTGATTGGACAGCGCATCAGGAGGCTGCGGAAACTTCGCAAGCTCTCTCAGGAAACGCTGGCGGATAGAGCGTCAACGAGTGCCAAATATCTCAGCCGCATTGAGATAGGAAAAGAGAATCCGACCATAGACCTGCTGTTCCGGCTGGCCGACGGCCTGGATATTGAACCCTATGAAATGCTGTGTTTTGAGAATGTTGAGCCGGTACGCCAATTGCGGGAGAGGGCGGCAAGGCTCATAGACGAAGTTCCAGACAAAAACATCGCGCGGGTCGTCGGACTACTCGAAGCCGCGCTGTACTAAGGGCGGAATTCGAAGCTCTGAAAAATTTAGTGCATGTCACGATAGACTATAGCTGCGCAGGGGACTCCCGTCATGCCGGACGTGATCCGGCATCCGTTTAGTCCCCGAAGGCTTTCTCTTCTTTTATTCGGGCCGAGACCGGAGGCGGCCTTGGGTCGAGGACCGGGGGCGATTCTTGCACTGGCCTCCGGCGGAAAAGCCGGCGTGGCAGGTTTCTCAGGGCCGGAAGCGTGCGGCCCAGCCATGCCTCGATGTCATCGAATAAGGAATAGGCGACGGGTGTCACCAATAGGGTGATTAATAAACACAAACTCTGTCCGCCAATGACCACGACCGCAATGCCCCGATGACTTTCCGCGGCCGGGCCCTGACCGATCAGAATCGGAATCATGCCGGCCACAAGGGCCAGGGTCGTCATCAGAATCGGGCGCAGGCGTTCCTTGTTGGCCTGCAAGATGGCTTCGTCGCGCGGCAGGCCGGCGACCCGTAAATTGATCGTATGGTCAATCTGCAGGATCGAGTTTTTCTTCACAATCCCGAATAACAACAGCATGCCCAGAATTGCGAACAACGCCAAATGCTGGCCGGCGATATACAGCGCCAACAGGGCAAAGGGCACGGCCAGGGGCAGGGACAGCATAATGGTAATGGGGTGCAGAAAACTCTCAAACTGCGCCGCCAGGACCATATACATGCCAATAATGGACAACAGAAAAGCAATCTGAAAGCTTTCCATCATCTCTTCAAACATCTTGCCCATGCCGGTCACCCCGGTGGTATAGCCCAGCGGCAGACCCATTTCCTCGACCTCGGCATCAATATCGGCAATCGCATCGCCGAGTGCCTTGTCTTTGGCCAGATTGCCGGTAATCGTAATCTGGCGCTGCCGGTCCTGGCGATCAATTTGCACCGGGCCGGTGCCGGGAACCATATTGACCACATTGTTGAGTATGACCTGCCCGACCGACGCCGACGGAACCGCGACCTGTTGAATCACCTCCGGCCGATTCCGACTCTCGGGTGTCAGGCGCAGGCGCACATCGTATAACTCATCGCCTTCGCGATAGGTCGTAATTTTTTCACCCGCGATCATAATACGCAGGGTCGACGCAATATCAGCCGCCTCAATGCCGAGATCGGAAGATTTCCGTCGGTTGAGATGGACTTGGAGTTCAGGGTTCCCGCCCTCGAAGGTCGAGTCCACATCTCGCAGACCCGGCATGTTCTGGGCGCGGATTTTCAAATCTTCGGAATATTGTTGGAGCGTTTCCAGGTCCGGACCGCGCAAGTTGTATGAGACATCCACATTCTGGATACCCCCACCGCTGACCGGCAGAATCTGGTCTACGCTGATCCTGAGATTGGGGAATCCTTGAACCTTCTCGCGGGCCAAATCCATGACCTGACTCTGGTGAAGGTCCCGCTCGGAGTAATGCTTGAGGGTGACGACAATTTTTGACTTTGTTACCGACTCACCCACGGTCGAGCCAATCTCGGTCAGCAGGTGGTTCACCCCGGGAAGGGGATGAATCTCCTCTTCAATCTGGCGTGTCACGGCATCGGTTTGCGCCAGCGAATAACCGGGCGGTGTCTTGATATTGATTTCAAACTCCCCCCGGTCGTCGCTGGCCATGAGGCTGGGGCGGACCAGACCCGCAATAAAAGGGGTGGACGCAAACACGCCCAGCGTGAGGCACACAATCGCCCAGCGATGGCGCATCGACCACTTCAGCATGACGGTATAGGAACGATCGATGAGCCGGTAGAAGCGTGACTCGCGCGAAGAATGGGCGTGGTTGGAAGAGTGAACGTGCTCAGCATCTGATGTCTGTTGGAGAGCACGTTTACTCTTTGCCACATGATCGTCGAGATGTTTGGGTAGAAAGCGCGAGCACAACATGGGCGTGAGAGTAAAGGCGACCAGCAGGGAGACCATGATCGAGAACGCCATGGTAAACCCGAAGCTGCTCAGCCACATGCCGACGATCCCCTTCAGAAAACCGACCGGAATAAAGATGACAACCAGCGACAGGGTGGTGGCGCTGACGGCCAGGCCCACCTCGGCCGTGGCGGCGCGCGCGGCTTCAAAGGCGTTCATGCCCTTTTCTTCGATGTAACGATAGATGTTTTCCAGCACGACAATCGCGTCATCAATGACAATGCCCACGGCCAGGGTGAGCCCCAGCAGGGTGATGCGATTGAGGGAATAGCCGGCCGCGGCCAAAAGCGTATAGGTCGAGATGATGGACACCGGAATCGCGACCGCGGCAATTAATGTCGAGCGCAGATTGCCGAGAAAGAAATACACGATGATGCTGGCAAACAACGAGCCCAGGATGAGATGCTGCTGGACCTCGTGTACGGAAGCTTTGACGAATTCTGACTGATCGCGGGTAACGAGCGCTTCGACCCCCGGCGGGAGGAGCTGACGAACCTCAGCCAAACGCTCCTGAACCGCCTCGACCGCAGCAACCGTGTTCGAGCCGGACTGTTTACGAATGATCAGAGACACGGCATTCTTGCCGTCGTACCGGGACAGTGAACGCGGTTCTTCCACGCCGTCCTCGACTCGGCCAATATCGGCCAGGGTAATGGGCACCCCGTCATTGGTGGCGACCACGATATCCTCGAACTCGCGGACCGATTTGACCCGTCCGAGCGTGCGCAAGACGGTCTCTCCGCTCTCCTGGGTGATGCGGCCACCCGGAAATTCGACATTCTGTTTGGCCAGGGCCTGCGCCACGGTTCGGATGGCCAGCCCGTATGCCTTCAGTCGGTCGGGATCAATCAGAATCTGAATTTCCCGTTTTCGACCGCCCAATACGTCGATGGCCCCGACCCCGGTCACCGACTCCAGAGGTTCTTTGACCTGATTCTCTGCAATTTCGGTCAGCTCCTTCAGACCGCGAAAGCCTGAGACGGTGACGGTGGCAATCGGCGTGGCGTCAATATCGAATTTCTCGACAATCGGCGGGTCCGCATCTTCGGGCAGGTCAGCCAGGACCGTGCCTACCTTGTCGCGGACTTCTTGGGCGGCAATGCCAAGATCTTTCTCCAGAACGAACTGGACAATAATTTGTGATAACCCCTCACGGGTGACCGACCGTAGCTCATCAATTCCGCTGACCGTGTTGATGGCTTCCTCAATGATCTTGGTCACCTGGGCTTCAATCTCCTCCGGTCCGGCACCGGGCAGGGTGGTTGTCACCGTCACAACCGGCATTTCAACCTTGGGCATCAACTCCAAGGTCAGGCTGTTGTAGGAAAACCAGCCGGCCACCACGAGCACCCCAACCAGCATGGTGGCAAAGACGGGTCGGCGAACACACACGTCGGCAAGAATCATACGCTCTCCACAGGGCTTATGAGTCCTTAGAGTCCTTAGGACCCAAAGACCCAACAGACTCAATAGACCCAACAGACCCAGCGACTTCCTGGGTTTGCACGGTCATGCCATCGGCCAGACGGTTGAGGGCGCTGACGGCGACCGTTTCTCCTTCAGCAAGTCCTTTGGCAATTTCTATCCAGTCCCCGTCCTCCATGCTGGAGGTGACCTCACGCGAGGTGACGACGTTATCCTCGACAATAAAGATGCGCTCGACACCGGCAAAACGCGCCAGGCCGGTGCGTGGAATAAAGAGGGCGTCTTCTTCTCCGAGGACGCCGGTAATACGCGCAAAATAGCCGGGGCGGAGTTTCCCATCGGGATTGGGGATCTCGGCTTCAATCAGCAGGGAGCGTGTCCTGTGGTCCACCCGGGCGGCCATGCGGGTCAGGACTCCTTCAAAAACCTGCCCAGGCAGCGCTTCGACTTCAACTCGAAGTGCCATGCCCGTCTCGGCCACTGCGGCAAAGCGTTCCGGTACGGGGGAGCGCAGCTTGAGCGGGTTGACCACGACGAGTTCGAGCAGGGATGAAGCCGCCTCCTTGTACTCACCGGGATTGATAAAGCGTTCCTGGACAAAGCCGTTGACCGGCGAAACAATCCGGGTATCGCGCAGGCGTTTTCGCGCCAGAGCCAGGATCTTTTCGGCGGTGCGGACCCGCGCCTCCATCACTTTATAGTCGGCCTCATTGGCATCCAGCCGTTGCTCGGGAATCAGGTTTTCCGCGGCCAACTCCTTGGCGCGGGTATATTCGGCCTGGGCGCGGATGAAGTTGGCTTCCGCCTGTTTGAGTGCGCTTTCCTGGACTTCGACCTCCAGGGCAAGCTCTTCCTGCTCCATCTCGGCCAGGAGTTGGCCCTTTTTTACTTTGTCACCAAAGTCAACATACACTTGCTGGACGTAGCCCTCCTGCTTATTCGACAGAATGATGCTCTCTTTGGCGAATAACGCTCCCTGTCCCCGGCCGGTCCGCACCACGGTGCGCACGACCGGCTGGGCTACCTGAACGGTGAGAGGCGGGGGAGGAGCAGCAGCGGCTTGGCCCTGTGTTTTTGCCGCTTCCGAGCTGGACGATTGACAACCCGGCAAGACGAGCAGGGCCAACACCATATACACTTGGCCAAGAAGGAATACAAAGGATTTCACGATACCGGCTCCTCATGGTTCTGATGCTGATTCAGAACCCCGTTGAAAAATAAATCGAGCAAAATACCGGCGTCTTCGCCGACCGGACGAGCCGTCAGCCCCAACGCCCGCTGCTGAAAGCAGCCGCGAATTGCCTCGTTAAGGACAAAGGCCGAGGCTTCGACGTTATGGGGCCGAAACACGCCCACGCGAACGCCGTCCTGGACGATTTCTTCAATAAAACGGATATGGGCCAGATACAGGTCGAGCATATGCGCCGCTTCCGGATGATTGGGTGAAGCGGCCAGAAAGTTTCGCTCCAGCAACAGGGTCTTGAAAAAATCGCGATACGTATCGCTCAGTTCAAGGCTGACTTCAATCAGACGCTGAAGCTTGTCAATCGGAGTCAGCGCCTCGGCGACTTGGGTGCGTACCTGACCGGTGAAATTCTGTATTCCCTGCTCCACCGCAGCGGTGAAGAGCTCATCTTTGTTCTGGAAATACAGATAGACGGTCCCCTTGGCGATCTCCGCTTCCTCGGCAACGCGCTCAACCGTGGCCCCCTGAAACCCGTGGCTCGCCACCACCCGGCAGGTGGCATCCAGAATTTCGCGGACTCGAAACTCGCGGAGTACGTCTTCTTTCCTTGTGGCTGAACTTTTAGTCATGTGACTGACTATACAGTCATTCAGGGTGCGATGCAAGCCCTCTGCTCCTGTCGCGACCATTCCACCGGCTGATTGAAAGGTGTGGATACGGCTACAAGAGCCGGCTGATCGAAAGGAATCGTCCCGGGCTCAGACAGCTCAGCCCGCGGACAGCACCTCGGCCTGTTCCAATACGGTCCGTGTCGCTCGTTCCTGCTTGTCGGGTGGATAACCGTGCTTCCGCAGAATGCGTTTTACCAGTCGGCGCAGGTTGGCGCGGACATTCTCGCGCAGCGTCCAGTCAATGGTGACGTTGTCATGCACGGTTTGCACCAATTCACGGGCGATGTCGCGCAGGGTTTCGTCGTCGAGCACCTGAACCGCACTGTCAATCGGAGTGGGACATCTTCCGCATGCGCCGTTTCTCTCGTTTTCGTCACGCTGTCTGCTACGCCTGAGCCGGGCGAGGCTGTCTTTAGCTGGGTGGGCGAGGGGTACTACTTCCCCTGGAATTGGGGGCGGCGTTTTTCCATGAAGGCTTTCACCCCTTCTTGATAGTCCTCGCTCCCAAAGCAACGGGTGGACCAGGACTTGATGGCGTCCATGTCGCGCAGGGTTGCCGCTTTGGCACTTTCCCGGACGAAAAACTTGTGAGCCGCTACGCTTAAGGGAGCGTTGTCAGCCATCTTGAGCGCGTATTCGCGGGTATAGGAGTCAAGCTCGGCTTTGGGCAGGACGCGATTGACCAGACCCATATGGGCCGCTTCTTCCGCGTTATAGACCCGGGCGGTCATCAGAATCTCGGCCGCGTTGGAGACCCCGACGATATGGACGAGCCGCTCAACCCCCCGCTCGACCGGATAGGCAATGCCCAAACGCGCCGCCGGAATCCCGAAGCGGGCATCATCGGCACACAGCCGCAGGTCGCACATGACGGCCACCGAACACCCGCCGCCCATGCAGAAGCCATGAATCATGGTAATGACCGGCTTTTCCAGGCCGGCGAGCGATTTCAGCGCGCCATCCACGGCGCGGTCATACTCCCGCGTTGACTCAGACCCGGAGCGGACCTTGCCGAACTGCGATATATCGGCGCCTGAGACAAAGGCTTCCTCGCCCGCCCCGCGCAGGATGAGCACCCGCAGGTCATCGTCTGCCGCGACCTCTGCCACAAGCTGAGGCAGGGTGCGCCACATGTCCAGGTCCACCGCGTTCCGGCGCTCGGGCTTATTGAAAACGATCCAGGCTAATGGGGACTCTTTTTGCAGAAGGAGAGTGTCTGACATGGGAAACTCCTGTTTTGTCTTTCGCACGCTTGCGTTTGCCTAGCATACCGCTCTCGCCGGGGTGTTGTCCATTGCTGTGTCTCTTGGCCCGACCTCATCTGGAATATCAAGCTGTCTGGTATTCCTTTCCTATCCGGTGTATCATGGCGATCAAAAGAACTGGCTCTCAGTGCGACCTTTCTCTCGCATGCATCTTCTTCTTCCAGAAACTTCATACGACCCTCTGCCGGAGTGACACACGATATAAAGTCGCGACGGCAGGAAAGACGGGGGACAATATGGCAGATGGATGGCAAAACCAAGGAGGCTCTTCTCCCGGCGACGAACTTCTCCAGGGTCTTGAGGACCTTAAACGGACGTTCCAACGTTTTACCAAAGGAGCTGGGGTCTGGCTGATCATCGCGGTCGTCGCCCTGCTGTGGATCGGCTCGGGATTCTATGTCGTCGGTCCGAGCGAACGGGGCATTGTGTTGCGCTTTGGGGAGGTTGTGGCGGAAACCGATCCTGGCTTACGCTTCCACCTGCCTTGGCCCGTTGAAAGGCATGTGGTGGTCGATATCGCCCGCGTTCGGAGCGCTCAGGTCGGTTATCGTCCGTCAGGGGTGCCTGGGCGTAGCGGCAGAGGCAGTGGCCGCACCATTCCGCAGGAAGCCTTGATGCTGACCGGCGACGAAAATATCGTTGAGGTCAACCTGGTGGTGCAGTACCGCATCCAAGACCCGGTCAAATATCTTTTTGGTGCGTACGAGCCCGAAGGGATGCTGCATTCCTCGGCGGAGGTTGCGCTGCGTAGTGCGGTTGGTGGGAACACGATTGATTACACGATGACGGACGGACGGCTTGAGGTTCAGGAGCAGGCGAAAAGGGCGCTCCAGAGTCTGCTCGACATCTATCAAACCGGCCTGTTTGTCACCGAGGCCCGTCTGCTCGCGGTTGATCCTCCCAATGAAGTCCGGGACGCCTTCAACGATGTGGTCCGGGCCTTGGAGGATAGGGACCGGCTCCGCCAGGAGGCCGAAGGCTATCAGGAGGACGTAGTGCCAAAAGCGCGTGGTGAGGCCGCTCAAATGGTCCAGCAGGCTGAGGCGTATAAGGCCCAGCGGGTCATCCGTTCCCAGGGTGACGCCGAGCGTTTTCTTCAGATCCTGGCCGAGTATGAGAAAGCCAAGTCCGTGACGCGCGACCGGCTCTATCTTGAGAGTGTTGAGCGGATTATGCCGACGATGGAAAAGTTCATCCTCGATTCACAAAACGGCGGTGGGGTTGTACCCTTATTACCGCTGAAAGAGCTGAGCGCCGGCGAGACCACAGCCGGGGCCGCAGCGAGTCAGGAGGGGAGATAAATGGTACCGCGCTTAGTTATCGGGCTGGGCTTGGTCCTGGTCTTTGTCGCCGCCCAGGCGGCGTTCACAATCGGTGAGTGGGAGCAGGGGATGGTGGTGCAGTTCGGTAATCCGAAACGTATCATTCAGGAGCCGGGTCTCTACTTTAAGCTACCAATAGCGCAAAATCTGGTCCGCTTTGAAAAACGGGTTCTGACAACCGATGCCCGTGAGTCCGAATATATTACGCTCGACAAGAAGCGCGTCCTGGTGGACCACGTCTCGCGCTGGCGTATCGAGGACCCGCTCCAATTCTACCGGAGCGTCCGTGACCGCATTCGGGCCATGGCGCGGCTGGATGACATTATTTCGGCCCGTCTCCGGCAAGAAATCGCCACGCATAATTTTCTCGACCTCATTCGTGAAAAGCGTGAAGATATCATGGCGATCGTGACCAAAGACACCCGAGAGACGGCCAAGAGCTTTGGGATTGAAGTAACCGATGTTCGGATCAAGCGGCTCGATCTGCCCGAAGAAGTCCAGGCCAGCGTGTTTGCCCGTATGCGGGCCGAGCGCGAACGGATTGCCAAGCGCTATCGGGCGGAAGGGGAAGAACAAGCGCAGCAGCTCCGTGCCGCTGCCGACCGGGAGCGCGAAGTCATCCTGGCCACCGCGTATGAGTCGAGCGAAAAGCTCAAGGGTGAAGGCGATGCCGAGGCCACGAGCATTTATGCCAACGCGTTCGGCAAAGACGCTGAGTTCTATGCTTTCACACGACGGCTCCAGGCCTATGAGAAAATCCTGAGTAATGACACCACGCTGCTCCTGAACCCGGACTCCGAACTCCTGAACTACTTGCAGAGTCCGGGCAGCAGTCCACCGGCCAGCGAATAGTCGAGTATGCCTGGACTCGTTCGCCTGCTGCTCCTGCTTGCAGTGGGCTATCTGGTTATCGCGGGTATTCGTCGTCTCTTTTTGCCCGCTGCTTCGTCGGGTCAGAAACAGGCCGGGCAGGAACACGCTCAGGGTGTGGACGGCGTGCCCTTAGTCCAGGACCCCCAGTGCGGGCGTTTTATTCCGCAGAACGAAGCGATCCAGGTCTCGCGACGTGGCCGGACCGTCTACTTCTGTAGTCAGGAGTGCCGCGCCGCGTATCGGGCGGCATGAGTCTTTAGGGTCCTTAGGGTCCTTAGGGTCAAGACCCAACGACCCAACAGACTCAATAGACCCAACAGACTCAATAGACCCAACAGACTCAATAGACCCAACAGGCTCAATAGACTCAACAGACCCAACGACCCAACAGACTCAACCAGACCGAAATGCCGGAATGATCTCTTCCCCGATCAGGCGGGTATTTTCGTCAATATAGTCGGCGGGGCAGGCCGAGGGCAGGATCACCGTTTTCGCGCCGGCGTCAATATACTCCTGAAGCCGTTTCTGGCACTCTTCCGGCGTCCCGGCCAGGGCATATTTCCCGATCAGCTTGGAAAAATCTTGGGCGTACTGTTTGCCGAGCCGGTTGGCCGCCATCTCCCGGCCTTTGTCTCCGTCCGCATGGGTCGCGGTGAAGATGAACACCCCGGGCTGAAACGACTCGACATCCCGCCCATACTCTTGACGCAGGCTTTTGATCTTCTCAATGCTGTCGTGGAGCTGTTCGGGCGTATACATATACGGCAGCCAGCCGTCCGCATATTTTGCCGTGCGTTTCATGGCCGGCTCCTTGCGGCCCGCGACCCAGATTGGCGGCCGTGGTTTCTGCACGGGAGCCGGTTCAATGCTGACTTCATTCAGGGTGGTGTACCTTCCTTCAAAGGACACTTTCTCTTCCGTCCATAAGCGGGTGATTACTTCGAGTGCCTCATTCGTCCGGGAGCCGCGCTGCTTCACCGGTACGCCGCAGGCCTCGAACTCTTTTGGGAACTCTCCGCCAATGCCAACCCCAAAGTTATAGCGTCCATGTGAGGCCACATCGAGCGCCGCGCCCATTTTTGCCACCAGGGCGGCCGGATATAACGGCAGGAGGACGATGGAGCTGAGCAGTTTAATCTTCTGGGTGGCACCGGCCGCAACCGAGAGCGAGATAAAGGTGTTGCCCACCGGTCCGTGAAACATGACGTGTTCACCACAGCCGAGCAAATCAAAACCAAGTTGCTCTGCCCGCTGGGCAAACTCCCCAATATTGTCCATGATTGGCAAAGCCGTCCCAAATTCAATATCTCCCATACATCCTCCTACGAAATGATGTTCTCTC
Organism: Candidatus Binatota bacterium; assembly: GCA_011523265.1. GTDB lineage: Bacteria > Desulfobacterota > Binatia > Bin18 > Bin18 > Bin18. Next base: position 1,733 of record WTHD01000495.1, on the reverse strand, counting down.
ATAGCGGTGAACGTGGAGAGGAATCAAGCCGAGTCCGGTCCGTTCCAGGCCGAGCGGAGTCCCTTGGCTTACTCCTCTGGCTTCTCGTCCATCCTCTGCCACGCGCCTCTCTGCCGCAGACGCTTGATATCGTGAGCGGTCTGTTGCACCCGGATACCCATTGCGCCCAGGAGTTCAGTGCTCATATCCGCAGTAATCTGATCCTTGATGCTACCGCTGCCGTAGGGGTCGGCGTTCATGAAGGTCTCGATTTTTTCGCGCGGCAGGCCGGTTTCGATACAGATGTCCAGGAATTGCAGCAGGTCGATTTGTCCGCGCTGTTGGGCGTACAGCTCGTATAAGCGTTGACAGTCTGCGCATATCCGTTTGAACCAGCCGGCGCGCTCCTGGCAGTATGCGCATTTCATCGCCCCGAGCTTAACGGTTCGCCCGGAGGCGAACAACGGGCGGTGCCAGACAATTTTGTGCTGGACAGTAAGAGCTGAGCGATATAAGGCTGAGAAGGGTAAACGTTTACTCTTTGATGAACGTTCCGCAGGAGGGAGACCTATGAGTGTAATGCGACTCGGGTATGTACACGCCCGCGAATCGGACCTGGACAAAGCGGTTGACTATTACAGCAATATCCTGGGGTTACAGGAAGTCGCCTGTCAGGACGGCAAACATTATTTCAAATGCTGGGACGAGTATGACCATCACAGTCTGGTCGTTGAAAATGGTGGACTGGGTCTGGTGAAGATGGGTTATAAAGTCGCGACTCAGGATGATCTTGCCCGGATTGAGAAAGGGGCGGAACAGTTCGGTCTGAGCGTCAGTCGGGTCTCGGTCGGTGAGAACCTGGGGATTGGACAGGCCGTCCGCTGTAGGCTTCCGTCTGACCATGTCTTGGAGCTGTACGCCGAGGCCGAGCAGAGTGGTACGCAGGTTGGCGTGCTCAACCCTGACCCGTGGCCGAGCGACCGGTCGGCGACCGGCATCGGACCGGACCGATTGGATCATCTGTTATTGACGGCCGAAGACGTGCAGACCAATGTGGACTTCTTCACCCAAGTCCTGGGCTTTCGGATGAGCGAGCGGATCATTCCCGACCCGAACAACGAAGAACTCTTGGGCGCGTTTCTGTTTTGCTCGAACAAGGCGCACGATATTGCCTTTGTCAAAGGCCCAAACGGGAAGCTGCACCACTTCGCTTTCTGGCTGGATAGCTGGAATGATATTTTACGGGCCGGCGATATCCTGGGCAGGAATAATGTGAAAATCGACTTCGGTCCGGCCCGGCATGGAATCACCCGCGGGACCACGATTTATTTCCTGGGCCCGAACGGCAATCGCAATGAAGTCTTCTCAGGCGGGTATATGACCTATGCCGACTTCCCGTGCATTACCTGGACCGCGGACCAGATCGGAAAAGCCATTTTCTATATTCATCGAGAGGTCAACGAGCGCTTCAACACCCACGTCACGTGATGACTCCTCTGCCTGCCTGATTCGCTCGGCAGAGAGCCGCAGGCCTCACCTAGCCCGTCTGCTCTGCAACCGAAAGCGACGGCTGGCGAGGCCGAGCCTGCTGGGCAGCCGGCAGCTCGCGCGGGATATAGCGGGTGTATAATTCATAGCGCTGGAGAATGGCATTGACATACCGCACTGCCTCACCGCCGGGGATAAAACTGGCGTTGATCTGCTGATAATACTCGGCGTCTTCCAGGAGAGGGAAAACGGACTCAACCGAGTCT
>WTHD01000378.1 GCA_011523265.1 Candidatus Binatota bacterium | reverse complement strand
GGAGCAACCGGCTCGATTGCCGGGCAGATTGCCAAGATCAAGGGCTGCCGGGTCATCGGGATTGCCGGCGGACCGGAAAAATATCGCTGGCTGACCGGAGAAGCCCACTATGACGCGGCCGTCGATTACAAGGCTGAAGATATAGAAGCGCGGCTCGGCGCGTTATGCCCAGACGGCATCCAGCTGTATTTTGATAATGTCGGGGGGGACATCCTGGATGCGGCGCTGGCGCATATTGCGCTGGGCGCGCGCGTGGTGCTGTGTGGCGGCATTTCGCGCTACAACGAAGCAACACCGCCGCCCGGACCGAAAAATTATATGAATCTGGTGATCCAGCGGGCGCGGATGGAGGGCTTTATTGTTATCGACTATGCCGCCCGGTTTGGTCAGGCGGCCCAAGAGCTGACGGAGTGGATTACCAGTGGCCAGTTGACCTTTCAGGAGGACATTCAAGAGGGATTTGAAAACGCGCCGCGCACGTTTCTGCGGCTGTTTGAAGGCAAGAATCAAGGTAAGCAATTGTTGAAAATTGCCGAGCCGCCATTGGACCGTTTGTAATTCTCAGCGTCAGGATCTCAGGCGGCAAATACCCGCTCCGGCCCTTTAGGTATAATGCCGCTCGGGTTCACTTTCCGAATAGTATAATATGTGCGTTTGATGTGCTCAAAGTTCACTGTCTCGGCCACGCCGGGCAGGTCGTACAGCCGTTTGAGATAGGCCGACAGATTGGGATAGGCGATGATGCGGCGGAGGTTGCACTTGAAGAGGCCGTAGTAGGCGACGTCAAAACGAATCAGGGTGACAAATGCCCGCCAATCCGTTTCGGTGAGCCGCTCGCCAAGGAGATAGGACTGCCCCTCCAGTCGTTGCTCCAATTCGTCCAAACAGGTGAACACATCGGTCACGGCCGACTCATACGCCTCTTGGCTCATGGCGAATCCAGTCCGGTAGACGCCGTTGTTGAGGCCCTCGTATAACCGCTCGTTCAGGGCGTCAATCTCGGGCCGTAAGCCTACGGGATAAAAATCGACAGAGGCGTCTCCATAGGTGTCAAAGGCGGTGTTGAACATGCGGATGATGTCAGCCGATTCATTATTGACCATTGTGTTCCGCTGCTTATCCCACAGCACCGGAACGGTCGGACGGCCGGTAAAGTGGGAGTCGGCGCGGGTGTAGAGTTCGTGGACGTAGCGGATATTGAACAGCGGGTCGGGAATGGAGCCTGGATATTCACCAAAGCTGTAGCCCTGGTCGGTGAATTCAGGGATAGCGACCGAAAGGGAGATGGCATCCTCCAATTTTTTCAGCTTGCGGTAGAGCAGGGCCCGACAGGCCCACGGGCAGTTGTAGGCAATATACAGGTGATAGCGGCCCGGCTCCGCCTGAAAGCCGCCGTCTCCGGTTGGACCGGGCGAACCGTCCGGGGTGATCCAGTGCCGAAACGTTGACTCCTGCCGGATAAAGCGGCCCTGGGCGTCTGTGCGCTTTTTCATCTGCCAGTCGTTTTCCCATTTGCCGTCTACGAGCATGGTGTCCTCCTTCTGATTGGTCCCTCTACTCATGAGTGCGGCTGTTCCCTGAGCACAACCTCGACCGGCTCTCCCACGGCAAGAGTGCCCGCCGTCCTATGAATGATGTTCTGCCCAAAATAGACTTTTGTACCGACCCGCCGATAGGTCGCCAGGGTGCGTAGCGGCTCGACGCCGCGTTCACCCGTTGCCTGGTCGGTGGTAGTCACGGTACAACGCTCGCACGGTTTGGCGACATCAAAGGTAATGGTGTTGATCTTCACCTGTTGCCAGCCGTCCTCGGCATGCCGGTCGCAGCCGGTGACCACCAGATTCGGGCGGAAACGGTTCATGGGTAGCGGTGTGTCGAGCCGAGCGTTGAGGTCGTCCAGAGACGCCTCCGAAACCAGCAACAAAGGATAGCCATCGGAGAAGCCGGTGCGCGCCGGCGTCTTTGCATAGCGGGGGTCAACTTGGCGCTCGAAGGAGTCGGCCATTTTGACCAACCGGACGGATTCTCCCAACCAGTCGGAAAAGAACTGGGCTGCTGCGTCACCTTGATCGACCGCTTCACACCAATCCCGCCATACCCGCACGTGGCGCGTTGGTCCGACGATGTCCGTCGTTGGTATGGAGACGGCCTGTCCATCGGATGTTGTGAGGCGTAGCGTGTCAGCCTCAAGCTGGGGGGTAATCAGGGCCAGGCGGGGATGCTCGCGTTGGGTCACGAACTCGTCGTGCCCATCAACGATCATCCAGCCGCGGTCGTGTCGGAGTCCGCGCGCGTCGAGGGTGGCCTGCGCACAGCGGATACCCGCGCACGATTTCACGGGATAGATATAGAGCGCAGCCACCCTAATCATATCACCCCTTTTACGCCTGCGGCGGGGTAGGTGCGGTAAACACGTTTTTCTCGAATGCGTCCGCGGCCCGTAAGACGGTGACGTCATCCCCGTGTCGGCCGATCAGCATCATGCCTACCGGCAAGCCTGCCGAGACCGCACAGGGCGCCGTCAGCGCGGGATGGCCGGTCACGTCAAACGGACAGGTGTTGTGCAGCATTTCGAGCGCACGCTGCACATACTCTTCACGGCTGGCGTCAGGTCCGGGGATTTTGGTGGCTTTCATCGGCAGGGTAGGCATGAGTAGCAAGTCGTGCTCTTGCAGAGCCGTGTCGTAGGCTGCCCTCAGAGAGCGGGCCATGTTCTGGGCCTTGGCATAATAATGGCCGTGATAGTGCTCCTGCATATAGCGGCCGAGCAGGATGACCATTTTGACGGTTTCCGACAGGTCGTTCGGGCGGGTGAGCCGCCCGCGCGCCGCAGCATCAAGCAGGCTGGTGGTATAATGCCCCTTCCAATTCGTCCCCATACCGCCGCCTTCGACCATCAGCAGGGTCGGACCTTCGGTGGCAATGCTGTTCCAGACATGTCGGCCATCGCGGTGCCAGGGCAAGGACACGGTTGTGACCGAAGCCCCGAGTTTCTTAAACGCCTGAGCCGCCTCTCGGACACTGTCGTCTACGTCCGGTTCTGACACGTCCCAGCCAAAGCCTTCTTCCACAACGCCAATCCGCAGCCCGTTGACATCTCCGCTGAGGGCCTGAGTGTAGGCCTGGCCCTCGAGTCCGGCCTGCTGGCGCGGGTCCAGTCCGTCCGGACCGGCCAATACCTCAAGCAGCAGGGCCGCATCCTGCACGCTGCGCGTCATCGGCCCGGTATGATCGAGCGTAATTTCAATCGGCATGATGCCGGTATACGGAACCAGGCCATAGGTTGGCTTATGCCCGTATATGCCGCACCACGAGGACGGCATGCGAATCGAACCGCCCTGGTCGCCGCCAATTGCCATATCGACCACGCCCGCCGCGACCAGTGCCCCGCTCCCGCACGAAGAGCCTCCCGTTGTCCGACTGTGATTGTGTGGGTTGAGCACCGGACCGGTGGCATTGGTATGGCTGCCGCCGGAGAAGCACAGATTCTCACACACCGCCTTGCCTACAATATGTCCGCCGGCGTCAAGAATGCGGGTCACAATGGTGGCGTCGATTTCCGGGGTGTAGCCTTCCAGAATACTGCTGCCGTTCATCATGGGGACGCCGGCGACACAGACGTTGTCCTTGATGGCCAGGGTTTTTCCCGCCAGCGGCCCTGAGGAGGTGCCTTTAATGTCCGTCCGCCAGTACCAGGCTCCGAGCGGATTGTCTTCCGGTTGGGGCCGATGGCCCGGTGTCCGCGGATAGGAGACCGGCAGGCTCGGCTCGGTGAGTTCATCCAGGCGGGCGTAGGATTCCAGAACCCCATCCATGAGCCCCTGAAACGATTCCAGGTCTTCATCGGTCAGCTCCAAACCATAGCCGGCTGCAATATCTGCGAGGTCATCAATGGTCGGGTGTTTGACTGCCATAATACGAGTCTCCTTATCTCTGATCGGTTTCGATATCTCTCTCCATAGCATAGGGCCTACGACCGGGAGAAGATGGAGCGGTGTTCTCGTTCCGGTACAGCGTGCTATGTAAGAACACACGGAGTAAGGGAGAACCGAGAACGGTTCCGATCCACAGCGTATGGCAGCCTTTATTCTTGATATTGGAGACCATGTGGCTCTTCGTGAAGGGTCCATTCTGGATTTAGGCGGAGGGTTTCGGGTTGAGGGGCCGGACGCGGGCGAGGTGATTGACATCTCGGTCGGGATGGACGTGGTGGCCGTTCAATGGGAGCGGGCACAGTTCCGTGGCTGGTATGACGTTGAAACGCTGTCGCGCCTGGTCCGCGTTGATACGCCCACAGGGGCGTTGTTGCGCCTGTCCCAAGCCGAGATGCTGCACTTTGCCTCAATTCAGGACTTGCTCACGCGGTTGGGGTTCGAGGAAGATCAGGAACATGCCTGTCTGCGACAGGACCAGCACGGCCATGTAATTGAATTCGACCGTATTGCGGGCCAATCGGTTCCCAGCTTTGTCTCCCAAGGAATCCGGGAGGGCTGGTTGCGTTCGTATCTGCAAGAGGAGAAAAGTGGAGCCGATGGGATTTGAACCCACGACCTCTAGAGTGCGATTCTAGCGCTCTCCCAACTGAGCTACGGCCCCAAATGATGACGGCGGCTTGGCGTGCACGGCTGCGCACCTCCCAACGCTAGCAGCCCCACCGGTTTTTGCAAGCAGGCTCGTCATCGTTCAGAAGTCAGACGAGGCCGACTTCCAGGTAGGTGAGTATCCCGCGTAGGCCGGTGGCATCGAAACGGGCGTTGATGCGGGAGCGAAAAATAAAGTGATAAAACCCGTCTTCGGATTTGGCCTCTGGCGGTGGATTTTCGTCCCACGCTCCCTGCTGGCAGGCGTCCAACAGGCTCTCGTCAACTGCATAACTTCCAGAGCGCGTGTGCAGGGTCACGCCGCGCAGCACACCCTTGTCGTCCAACTTGGCCTGGAGTTGCACATAGTTGCGGGCGGCCACGACGTCGTCCACCTGGAGATTGCGTCGCTGCCGAATCAGGAGATGCTGAAACACGCGCTGGGCCACCCGGCGGACGAAGGGTGCAAAGCGACTCGCCTTGGTATTGAGAAAGGTGAGATTGCCTTTACGGACGTCGGGCAGATAGTCGAGGGTCCCGCGCGGTCCCGGCATGGTGAGGAAATTTTCGCGGGCTGGTGGTGGGGCCATGGCCAGGAGTTCGTTGCCCGAGGGTGGGGTGCGCTGGGCTTCTTCTTCATCTTCCGCCTCGCCGTCTGTTGACAGCCAGCCCTTTGCCAATACGTCATCCGGTCGGGCAAAGAGTTGGGGCTTGGCTTTGCGCGCCTTGGGATCGCCTTGCAGCGGCGAACGCTTGTGTTTGGTGTCCTTCAGCGCCTGTTCCAAAGGATTGTCAACTGGCGGTTTCCGACTGCGTCCCGGTGTGTTGAGAGCCAGCTGGGTCGGCTCTTGCTGTGGTATCTTGTCGGCCTTGTCCGGCGTCGGTTGCTTTTTTTCTTCAGGCGGCT
>WTHD01000116.1 GCA_011523265.1 Candidatus Binatota bacterium | reverse complement strand
GATGCTCAAACGGATCGTCGCTCTGATCCTCCAAAGTCCCTAACACGCTCTAGGCTACTTCGCGCTGTAGCCAGTCCAAGGCGACTTCGAGCCGATCATTGCCCCAGAAGAGTTCTCCCGCAGCGAGAAAAGATGGCGCCCCGAAGATCCCGAGCGACCGCGCCTGCTCGGTCTGGGCACGCAACTTAGCTTTTGACTCTGGACACTGTGCCGCGTCGAGTATTTCACTCGCTGGCAGTCGCAGCTCTTCAAGAATCGAGCTCACAATACGCGAATTTGAAATGTCTTGGTCACGGACAAAGTTTGCGTCATATACGCTACGCACAAAGTCCGGCAGCCACGCTTCTCCCTCAAACCAACACGCAATCCGGGCCGCCAATAGGCCATTGCGAGGGAACTGGCTGGGGCGCTGGAAGGCGAGGTCCAGAGCCGCACACAGACGCTCCATGTCCCGCCACATATACGCGCCTTTGGTCGGGTAAATATTGAAAGGAGAATCTTCCCAGCCTTGCTCCCGAAAAATCGGTCCGAGCAGAAAGGGCCGCCAGATAATAGTAATGCTGCACGCCTGGGCCAGCCGTTCGATGCGGGCGGCCGTCGGATACGAGTAGGGGCTACCAAACTCAAACCAAAACTCAAGCTGCTTGCTCATTAAAAAGCCGAACGCTCCCTTGTTTGCTAAGACCGTAGGAGTGCGGCGGTCTCTCGATGGATACGGAACAACTCGGGTAAGGTGTCCGGTTCCCGCCGTCCAAAGCCACACTCGGTCGCCGCGCCAAAATGACTGAGATATTTCTGGGCGGTGGCGAGGCGCCTGCAGGTCCCGGCTAACCCATCGGTATGGTGAATCAGACCAATAAACACCCGTGTGTCGCCGACTGACAGGTCTTGTAAGGGCATAAAATAGGCATCATCGCTACGATCACGTGGTACCGGCATATGGACCCAGTCGACCCGTCGTCCGGACTCGGCGACCGCAGCGTTGGCCATCCGTACGCTCAGGCCCAAATCCTGGGGCTGTTTCATATGTTGATGACCGAGGTCGGCGTAACAGAAGTGGTAGCCCAGCATCGCCTCTTCCGGGATGGACGCGGACAACGCCCGGACTGCGTTGACGTAGCGCTGCCAGGGGTCTCCCGAAGGTGCCCAGGGAAAGATGCCTTCAATCTCTAACACCTCCCAACACACATCCCATTGAATCGCCAACTCGTGGGCTGGAATCTGCGTCAGCATCTTTTCCACCTCATGGATCATCGCGGCCTGGTAGGGAGCGATGAGGCGATCGAGTTCCCCAGGCCGCTGAAAAAACCAGCACAGGCCGCCGAGCGGAGTCGGCAGACAGACCTGAAAGCGGACGGCGGCCGGAATTGCGCCCGCATCACGGAGGCGATGGAAGGTCTGATAGGAATCAATGGCAGCGTCGGCATATTTCAGGTCTGTGAATTGGACGTCTTCGATCCCATCTTTAATGGCAAACCGCCACACATCGGTCAGATCGCCCGGTATCCACGGCTCCGGGCCGCGTTGGGGTCGCTGGAGCGTGACCAGGTCCGGGTGCTCGTGAAAGACGCGATAGGCCTGAAAGACGACCCAGATGGTCCGGTCGCCAACTTCTCCGTCGGGGAGGCACCATAGATACTCCCCGAGTTCTTGGGAGCAGGTGCGGAAAACCGCTTCGGCGCTTTCCAGCGGGACACTACCGACGAAGAGTATCGAAGCTGGCTTGTCAGACATACCGTCTCTCCTGTTCTGCCTGGCCCGACGAGCTTCCTCCCTCCAGGCGATTTCGCATTCTACCATATTGTGCGCTATACGAAACAAAACCGTCCTTGCAGGCTGGGAGGAAATCAGGAGGGAATCGATGACTGACAGCACGAGGGTCACGACGGATGAGGCTGAGCGGATTGTGGAAGCCGCGCGTGCCCTTGGCCCACAGATTCGGGCCGCGGTTGAGGAAATGGAACAGGACCGCCGTTTACCAGCCGCCATTGTGCGGGCCATGCAGCAGGCCGGGGCCTTTCGGATGACCATGCCGCGCGAGTGGGGCGGTCCGGAGGCCGATCCGCTCACCCAGGTGCGGATAGTAGAAGCCTTGTCCATAGCCGATGGCTCAGTCGGCTGGTGCGCTATGATCGGCTCGGATGGCGGGTATTTTACCGCGTTTATGGACCAGGCGGTCGCCCGCGAGATGTCTCTGGACATTAACGCGGTTACCGCCACGGTGTTGCGCCCGGCCGGCCGGGCAGTCGCAGTCAAAGACGGCTACCGGGTCAGCGGGCGCTGGAAGTTTGCCAGCGGCTGCCAGCATAGCACCTGGATCGCCAACGCCTGTGCAGTCTTTGATGGCACGACCCCGCGGCTGAGCAAAAAAGGCACGCCTGAGGTGCGGGTATGTTTCATGCCCACGCCTGAGTGTGAGATCATCGATACCTGGACCACTACCGGGCTACGCGGGACCGGGAGCCACGATGTGGAGGCAAAAGAGGTGTTTGTCCCAACCGAGCGGACCTTTAACCTGGGCAGACCGGTCAGCCAACGTCAGAGCCCGCTGTACGCTCTGCCCTCCTTGTTTCTCTCCAACCTGCCCGGCGTGCCGCTGGGTATTGCCCGCAGTGCGATTGATACGCTGATTGAGCTGGTCGGCCATAAACCGGTGATGTTCGGCACGAATATGCTGGGCGAGGAGGCGCATATCCAGGCCGCCGTGGCACAGGCCGAGGCGCTGTTAGGTTCAGCCCGCAGCTATCTGTTCGAGGTCATGGGAGACCTGTGGGAAACGCTGTGCGCGGGCGACCCGCTTTCTCCCCAGCAACGAGCCCGCTACCGGCTGGGCATGACCCATCTGACCAACTCCTGTGTCCGGGCGGTCGCGCTGATGTACCGGGCCGGCGGAGGTTCGTCCTTATACGCCGCCCATCCCTTGGATCGGCATTTCCGCGACATTCATACCTTGAACCAGCATGTGGTCGTGTCCCAGAAGACCTACCAGTCCGCGGGCCGGATGTTTCTCGGGCTTGAGCCGGGCGAGCCGTTTTTCTAGGGGCGAAGACAGACAAGGGGATGTCATCATTTTGGGCATAAGGAGCGACTGGAATGAAAAGCTTTTTAGGGCTGGTTGTCCTGTGTTGTTGGGTAGGCGCGGGATGGGCGGCAAATGAGCATGCACCGGGCACGACGAAGGAAACGGTGCTGCGCTGGGTCGAGGCCTTTCGGAGCGCCAAGCCCGAGTTCCAGGCGGGCGAAACGTTGAAACTCGATGACCTGGAGAAGGCGCGCCCATTTCTTCCGCCCGGTTATTTTGAGGAATACGATTTTCCGGATGTCGAGTTTGTCATAACCCAGACGGGCGAGTATCCGCCCCACCCGGCCTATCGCGAGGCCACGGAAAAATTCGCCGGTCAGACCCGACTGGCAGCAGACGGTGCCCTTGAAAACTATACAGCCGGCCAACCGTTTCCCAACGCGAGCCTGGATACACGGGACCCGGAGTCTGGGATAAAAGCCGCTTGGAATTTTAATTTTCGCTGGCAGCACTACGGCCAGCGCGTAAATAGATATGCCTACCTCTTGGTCCGGGGGGGTGGAACCCACGGTCCCATCGCAGAGCTGCCAGAGGGGGTGATTCGGGGAGCGGGTGGACAGATTGAGCGGGTCCTGTGGCAGCGCTACCAGCGGGTGTACTTCACCCATCTGGCCATACTCCCGACAAACAACTATACCTTCCCCGCGCCCGAGGCCAAACAATTCGAGTTCAAAGATTACTCTGAATTTTTAGCTCCCTACGAGCAGCGCGGACAACGCGCCGTCATCCAGCGACCGGCTGACCCACGCTTGGCCGATCAGGCCTGGTCGTACTCACCCTCGCTCCGCCGGGTCCGTCGCTTTTCCGCCGAAGAACGGGCCGATTCGTTTGCCGGCACGGACACAACCCTGGACGACTTCTATGGATTCTCAGGCCACCCGCTGGACTACAACTGGACCTTTCACGGCTGGAAGGAAGTCCTCCACGTCATGAACTCGCGCTCTCCGTATCCGCACTACTACGGCCCCAACGGCTGGCTGCCCTATGACCGCTGGGAGTTGAGGAGGTGCGCGGTTGTGGAGATGGCACCCAAGGACCCGAGACATCCCTATAGCAGCAAATTGCTGTTCTGGGACGCGCAGACCTACCGGACTGCGATTGCCCTTGCGTTTGATCGAGACGGTAAGCTGTGGAAGATCTGGCAGCCTCAGAACTCCTGGTCGGAGGACACGGTAGAACAGCCGAATCCCGACCGGGGGCTCTTTATCGCCCGCTATGAGGGAGTGCCCACCATCGACGTACAAAGCAGGCAGGCCACACTCTACATCACTTTTGAGATGGACTATCCCGCGGTGGCTCCCGTCGATATCGAGGGCCTGTTCGACCTCAATAAGCTCACGGAAGGACGGCGCTAAAATTCTATCTCCCCGCTCCTCCCATAGACAGATGAATGGATTGGGAGGAGACTAGGTGCTTTTTGAGAGAAGTCAGACTCTCTGAATTAAAAGAGATCAGCAGTTTTTTTAGCGAGACAGGAGGAGAGTGGATGAAAGCTGCCGTCATAGAAGCGATTGGGCAGCCACTAGTGGTAAAAGAAGTCCCTATTCCAGAGCCAGGACCGGGGGAAATCCTCGTCAAAATCGAGGCCAGCGGCGTATGTAACGGAGATATCGACGCGCATGCCGGTGATTTCCCCACGCCAGCCCTGCCGCAGTTGCCGCGTATTCCGGGCCACCGGGGCGCAGGCACAGTTGCAGCGGTTGGCGCGGAGGTCACCCGCGTGGCGGTCGGCGACCGGGTCGGGGTGCCCCTTGTGCACCGCTCGTGCGGGCACTGTGAATACTGTTTTACCGGCCAGCATATGCTGTGCAGCGCGGTCGTGCTGACCGGGTTTCAGGTTGACGGCGGCTATGCCCAATACGTCAAAGCCGACGCCGACTACATTGGCCGTATCCCCGACGGATTGAGCATCGAACAGGCCGCTCACCTGACCTGCACCGGAGTGACCGCCTGGGGCGCGCTCAAGGCGGCCGAGCTTGAGGCCGGCCAGTGGTGTGCCGTGTTCGGCTTGGGCGCAGTCGGACAATATACGGTCCAGTACGCCAAGGCGTTTGGCCTACGGGTGGTTGCCGGCAGTGCCCATGATGAGGCCCTCGATATCGCCCGGAGTAATGGCGCGGAGGTGATGGTCAACAGCAGGGCCGACGACCCCGCAAAATACATCCGTAAGCAAATCGGCGGGGTGCATGCGGCGATCTGCAATAGCATCAAGGTGGAGCCGTTTGTCCAATGCTTTCACGCTCTACGGCGGAAAGGGACGCTCGTGGCCATAGGCTTACCAGTGGCCGACCTGCCGATCCCGATTTTCTCGTTGATTATGAAGGAAATAACCGTGCGGGGGTCGTTTGTGGGCTCGCGGAACGATCTGGAGGCAGCGTATCAGACGGCGGCGCGCCTGGGCATTCGTCTCGAC
>WTHD01000534.1:22929-24048 GCA_011523265.1 Candidatus Binatota bacterium | reverse complement strand
TAGAAACATATCCGCAAAGGAGGAGACCAGAATGGGTACAACAGTTGTTCTGCTGGAAATACAAGTCAAACCCGAATGCGTGCAAGAGGTGAAAGACTATCTGAGAGAAGCCTTACCGGATACGCGAGCCTATGACGGGTGCCAGGGCATTGATATCTACGGCAATCTCGACGAGTCGACCAACCTCGTGTTCTACGAACTCTGGGATTCCCGCGAGCACTATCAGAAATATCTGAACTGGCGGACCGAGAGAGGCGATTTCGAGAACCTCAGCTCAAAGTTGGCCAGCCCGGCGAGTATTCGGTATTACGACCGGATTGACGTGTAGCGCGTTTCGCTCCGATTTGGATTTTAGACAGGCCGGCTTTGCCGGCCTTTTTTTGTTCAGCTTCAGAAGGTGTCGGGAAGGACGTGAAATTCTTCTCGATATGCGATGTCACGTAATCGCCGATCAAAGGTGACAAACCCTTGGCCTGTTGTCTGTTCCTGACACCACATGATAGCTGCGGCGAGTTGGAAAGCATCTGCTGTACGGACAGGATGCAGGGCTAGTAAGCGTTCGGCGGTGTTCCGCAATGCGTCACTCGGTAATATCTCGGTCCAGGCTTCCATTAGGGCGTGCAATACTTGACGCGCGGCGCGTTCGTCAGCCGGCGTCAAACCACCCTCTCGTACCTGACGTGCGAACGCGGAAATACACTCGGTCTGTGTACCCCACCACACGACTATAGATGGGTCTTGTACGAGGATGTCGCGGACGTCAGCAGAGGTTGGCTCGTGTACGCAGAGCGGCACGATTGCCGACGTATCCCAGAATATCACCGGCCTTCTTCTCGCTCACGCACGACCGCCAAACGGACGGCCGCCTGGGGGTCGGAAGGGCGCTGGAGATCCCAAAAGTCATCCGGTAAGGGCTGTTTCCCGCACTTCACAAGACTGGCTTTCTCCATGTCTTGCAGGCGCTCGGGGAGGGACACTGGACCCGGCGGGAGCAAACGCGCCACAGGGCGGCCGTACTGGGTGATGATCACTTCTTCACCGGCTTTGACTTGGCGCAAATACGCACTGAGCGACGCTTTGAGCTTGGATATGGTCGTGGTCTGCATTACGATCTCTATT
>WTHD01000534.1:0-22774 GCA_011523265.1 Candidatus Binatota bacterium | reverse complement strand
GTAATGTGTTTCGGCCAGGATAAACTGATTCTTTTATCGTGCCAAGGGTAAGGTGTGGTAGAGGTTGGAAGCCAACTGAATAGTTGATTCTCAGCCTCCCTAGACAGTCGCCGTCCACGTCAGATACGTAACCGGACGGAAGAAGAAACCCGACGCTTTGGCACGACCCTGTTGCTTTCCGGCAACGAGAACGGGCACCGAGCAACACACCAAGGAGGCTCTATGACACAGAAACCGGCCATCGCCTTAGTCGCCGTTGCTGGACGAAGAAAACAAACCCTGGAAGTGGCAACCCAAATCGAGCAGGAAGGCTTCAGCGGCATTTACTGTCAGAGTGTCGGCGACTGTATTGGCCTGTGTGAAGCCCTGGCCTTTGCCACCAACGAGATTCCGTTCGGGACCAGCATTGCCAATATGTATACCCGCCATCCGTATGATTTTGCCCAAACCGCGGCCCTTATTCATGAGGTCTCGGGCGGGCGCTTCCGGTTTGGCGTGGGGGTGAGTCACGGCCCGATGCTGAACCGCCTGAAGGTGAAGGCCGGCAAGCCGTTGGCCGATATGCGTCAATTTGTCTCCGACCTGCACGCCAGCGTTGGCCGAAAGGATGCGCTGCCGCCCATTGTCCTGGCCACCTTACGCAAGGCCATGGTCAAACTGTCGGCCGAGATTTCTCAGGGCGCAGTCTGGGCCAATGCGGCCCGGTCGCATATGGCCACGTCGCTGAGCTTTCTGCCGCAGGAGAAAATGCGGGACGAAGATTTTTTTGTTGGCAATATGATTCCGACCGTTATCTCGGACGATAAAGAAGCAGCCGCGAAAGTCCACCGACGGACACTCAGCACCTATGTTCGCTTACCCAACTACCAGCAATACTGGATCGAAGCCGGCTACGAAGAAGAAATGCAGGCCATCCAACAGGCCATGGCCAATAAGGAAGACGAGAAGATTCCGTCCCTCATGTCTGACCGCTGGCTGAGTCAGGTCACCCTGTACGGCAGTGTGTCCGAGGTCAGAGCCGGCGTCGAAGCCTGGTATGACACCGGCCTCAAGACGCCCATTCTGGTGCCCTCATCAGCCAACGGCAACCAAATGGTCGCCTTGCAGGAAGTGATTGCGGCGTTTCGGTAAGGGGTGGAGTAAGTAGTTGTTCTCTTTAACGAGGTCCCTCGGCTGCTTCTCCCGTACGTTCACGATGTGAGAAATTCAACAATCCGTGGGTTGACTTCGTCCGGCTTTTCCAGATGCAGGAAATGTCCAAGCCCCGGATAGATTTCTTTTTCCAGGCCCTGGGTGAACAAATGGTCCATGGCGTTGAATGCCGCAAGACGGCCTGGCCGGTCTCGTGTCCCATGCAGGGCAAGCGTCGGAACCGTGGTGGGGGCGGCCATCTTTTCCTGGAGGGACTGTAAGGCCGGGTCTCGATTATCGGGATGAAACGTATGCCGGTAGTAGTTGAGCGCGGCGGTCACCACTCCCGGCTGCCGGAAGGTCCCTTTCACACTGGCCATGATCTCTGCCGGAATATCGTACTCGGGCGAGGCGTCCTGCCACCATCGCTCGATAAAGGCAAAATCATGGGCCGAGACCGCTTGTTCGGCGAACGGCATCTGAAAAAAATAGGCGTGCCAGCCGCCTTTGATCATGTCGTAGTCCGAGGCTAATGCGCCCAGCATGGCCCCCGGATGCGCGACTGCAAGGACGACAATTTTCTGTATCCGCTCCGGCGCGAGGGCGGCCGCTCCGAAGGTCGCAAACGCGCCCCAGTCATGCCCCACGACACACGCCTGTTCAGATCCCAAAGCCGGAATCAGCGCCACGGCATCTTGCGCCAGCAGGACCGATTGATAGCGTCCATCCGCCGGGGCGGACGTTGGGGCATAGCCGCGCATGAACGGCGCGACCGCATGAAAACCCGCCTCGGCCAAGGCCGGTAAGAGGCTGCGGTAGGTATAGGCGTTATCCGGAAAGCCGTGCAAACACAGGACGAGTGGTCCGCGGCCGGCTTCGAGGCAGTGAAAGTGGATGCCGTTTGCCGTGACTGTGCGTGTGTGAAACTCCATATTCTTTTCTCCGTTCTACGATTCTGGGCTCCCGCTTGAGGGAAAAGCAACATGCCGTTACGCGTCATCGGCAACAAGCGGCTGACGCGTCCGCGCGGTTTTTTTCCAGCGCTCTCGAACAATCCTGAGCGCCGCCTCAAACGGCGTACAGCGTGAGCGTTTGCTCCGTGAGAGCACCAGCCTGGTATTCTTCCGAATATGTTCACTGACAAAGGCAAAGGATTTCTCGGTCCCGAGACCCTGGATATCGGCCAGCGCGGCCAGGACCCCGCCGCCGTTTGAGACAAAATCGGGCACGACGCCAACCCCGCGCCGGGAGAGGCGGTTCGCAATCGACGGACGAAACGGAATGTTCGCGGCGGGGACAACCAGTCTGGCCTGAATCCGGTCAACATTCTTCGCATGGATAACATCCGGGCGTGCGCCGGGAATGAGGATATCAACCGGCAGCGTAAAGAGCGCGCGCCGCGAGAGCAGCCTCCCGCCTCGATAGTGCCGGACGGCCTCATCTCCATACTCTTGGCGCAGCTCCAGGAATTGCTCGACATCCAGACCCTTCGAGTCATAACGGGTGCCGGCCAGAGTTGAGACGGCCACCACCTGGGCTCCCGCCCGGATAAAGAAACGGGCCGCCCCGCCCCCAACCTTGCCGAACCCCTCAATGGCAACCGTTGCGCCGTGTACGGGCAGTTGAAAGGCCTTGGCCGCCACCAGGGCTGACTCAACCACGCCAAAGCCTGTCAATTGGTCTTCAAGCGGCAGTCCCTCAAACTGTTTGGTCCGCAACCCACTATAGCGTCGCTTCCCCGCCGCGTTCCGCAGCGGCAGAAAGTCATCGTCCGACGTCCCCATGTCCGCGCCGGGATAATAGGTCCGCTTTGCGTACAGGGGCTGAAGAACCTGGAGGAACGCGTCCATGACCGCCTGGCGGTCCTGGGTTGCCGGGTCGTACCAGATACCGGCTTTTGCACCCCCGGCCGGGAATTCGAGCATCAGATATTTATACGTCATGGCCCGAGCCAGGCGGACCATCTCTTCGACCGACAGGTCGGGCAGCATCCGTACGCCACCCGCACTCATGCCAAAAGCGGTGGTGTCAATGACAATCACCGCTCGCATCTGACTGACCGGATCATAAAAGGAGAGAATCTGTTCCGGGCCTGTCGCGTCCTGATACCGGGAGAAGGGAAATGATGGCGGTGTGCGCATAATGGCCCGAGGTTTCATGCCTCTCCGTAGAGGTCAATGGGGCGAATAAATATGACCCTAGGGTGCCCGAAACCCCTTTCCTGTTCTGATACAATAAACCAAGTCAATGAACATGGAGGGGAGGGGAGTCACATGCCAAAAACAAACGGAACACTCGGTTTTTTTGAGAACGTGAACCGGAGTTTCGATAGAGCGGCCCGATTCCTGACCTACCCGGAGGGCCTGCTCGCACAGATCCGCACCTGTAACAGTGTGTATACCGTGCATTTCCCCATAAAAACGCAGCACGGCTACGAGGTGATCTCCGGCTGGCGGGTGCAGCACAGCCATCACAAAGCGCCGTGTAAGGGTGGCATTCGGTATGCGCCAGAGGTGAGCGAACATGAGGTCAAGGCGCTGGCGGCATTGATGACGTATAAATGCGCCCTGGTTGACGTCCCGTTCGGAGGCGCAAAGGGCGGGGTCCAGATCGATCCGAATCGCTATACGCCTGACGAGATAGAGCGGATCACGCGGCGCTATACGGCCGAACTGATCAAGAAGAATTTCATTGGTCCCGGTGTTGACGTCCCGGCTCCCGACTATGGCACCGGCGGCCGTGAGATGGCCTGGATCTTCGATACCTATGCGTCGTTTTATCCGGGCCAGATCGATGCCGCGGCCTGTGTGACCGGAAAACCCATCACCCAAGGGGGGATACAGGGCCGGGTCGAGGCAACCGGGCGCGGGGTGTATTTCGGGCTGCGCGAAGCATGTGAGCAGGCTGAAGACATGAAACGGACCGGCCTGAGTCCGGGTCTGGCGGACAAGACGGTCATTGTGCAGGGACTCGGCAATGTGGGCTACCACGCAGCAAAATTCTGCCAGGAGGGCGGTTGTCTGATTGTCGGTATCGCCGAGTATGAGGGCGGGATTTATAATCCTCGGGGGCTCGAGGTTGACGCGGTCCTCGCCCATCGACGCGAGACGCGCTCCATTCTCGATTTCCCGGGGGCGGAGAACATTCTACCCTCTTCCGACACGCTGGAACGGGAATGTGACATCCTGATTCCGGCCGCTCTCGAAAACCAGATTACCGGGGCGAATGCCCCCCGCATTCAGGCCAAGATCGTTGCCGAGGCCGCCAACGGCCCGGTCACCGCCCAGGCTGAGGACATCTTATCCGCCAAGGGCGTGTGGATCATTCCCGATGTGTATCTGAACGCCGGCGGGGTGACGGTCTCGTATTTTGAGTGGCTGAAGAATCTGTCGCACGTCAACCTGGGTCGCATGGGCAAGCGCTTTGAGCAATCCGCCTTTGACCGGATTCTCCACACGGTTGAACGCCTGACGGACACCTGGCTCCCAGAGGCGGAGCGCCGGTCGATCGTGCATGGTGCGGATGAAATCGATCTGGTGAATTCGGGGCTGGAGGAAACCATGATTACCGCCTATCATCAGATCTACGAAGAGTGGAAAGGGGACCCGCGGGTGCCCGACTTGCGCACGGCCGCCTTTATCAGCGCGATGAAAAAAATTGCCGTCTCGTATATGGAACTCGGCATTTTTCCCTAAAGTAGAGTCCGTCAACCGTCATGAAGCGTGTCTACACCGCTCACGACCCGACCGAAGCGCATCTGGTCAAGGGACTGCTCGAAGCCGAGGGCATCGAAGCCATCGTCCAGGGCGAGCATCTCTTCCCGCTGCGCGGCAGCCTGCCGGTCACCTCCGACACCAATCCCTCTGTATGGGTGGCGAACGATATGGACTTTAACCGGGGCCGGACAATTGCCCAAGCCTATGATCACGGTGCTCGGGCCGACCGGGAAGGCGCCCCCCACTGGCGCTGTCTACGCTGCGGGGAGAATCTGGAAGGCCAGTTTACCGCCTGCTGGAAATGTGGAGCGACCCGGCCCCCGGCGTAGCACAGGGGCCGGCGTTATTTTGCCAACCCTATGGTCTCCACCCGGGTAGGCTTCATGACAACCAGAACTCGGGGCTCCGTTTTCATGCGTTCCAGATATTCCGCGCCGCCTTCCTCGCCCTGATACTTCACCAGGATTTTTCGGGTGTCCTCCCAAATATCCTGCTCGCGGATTTCGGCCTTACCCTCAGCCGTGACATAACCGAAGCCGGTGACATCATCGATGCACAGGCTCATGCGGGCGTCACGGATCAGGTTTTTATATTTGGCGCGCTCGGTGGTAATGGAGATGATGAATTGCTCGCCGTCCCACACAAACCAGACCGGGGTGAGCTGGGGCGTACCATTGGCGCGAATCGTGGCCATGGTGGCATTCCGACTTTCGGCCAGAAAGCCTTCGACCGTCCGCTTGTCCTCCTCAGCCCGCACCATGCCGGTCAGTCCGAGGGTAAGGATAGCTCCCCATACGATGGTCCTGTACGTCGTGTTCCGCATCGTTGCGCTCCTTTCGTGTGCGACACATAGCAGAGAACAGACGACAGGAGTAGTTCTACGCCGCGCGGCAGAACAGCCGCCTAGGCGACGGCCTTGCGCCACACGGTTGCCAGCCAGGGCTGCTGCTGGCGCGGTTTTCCGGGTGGACGGTAGTAATGCATGACTTCTTGAAACTGTGCCCGCGTGAGGAGCTGTCGCCAGGTCTCAAACGTGTAGAAGCTGCCGTAGCGATGGTCTTGCCAGCCCTCCTGGTCATGACCGCGCGGGTTTGAGCTGAACAGAATTCCGTTCGGTTTGAGCGTCTCCCAAAGCTGCCCGAGAATGCGCGGCAACTCCTGGCTCGGAATATGAAAGAGAGAGGCATTGGCAAAAATGCCGTCAAAGCGCTCGGACGGTAATCTCAGATCGAGAAAATCCTGATGCCACACCTCGCAGCCCGTCTGGCGTCTGGCCATTTCGACAAAGCGTTCCGCGCCGTCCAGGCCAACGGCCTCATGACCCAGGTCGCGAAAGGCTGCCAGGTCACGGCCTGGGCCGCAGCCAAAGTCGAGGATGGAATACGGGCCGTCTCCCGCTACATGATCGAGTAGGGCGGCCCGGTTCTGACTGACGTCGTGATCCTGCGTCCCGTGCCAGAACGCCTCCGCAAACCGGTCATAGAAAGCGAGGGTCGTATGAGCGGTCTGCCTGACTTCTTCAGGGCTCAGACGTGTGAGTTGTTTCATATCGGGTCAAGCACGCTTGATAGCACAGGTCTCTGCGTCCTGTCTTGGCCGTCTGGACCACTGCCCACTTGTGAGGGATTTCTTTCCACCCTTCTTTTTGACACAATGCGCTCCTGTCTCAGGGGCGCGTTATGCCGCATATTATTGGCACTGCTGGACATATTGATCACGGCAAGACCTCATTGCTCAAGGCTCTGACCGGGCACGATACCGACCGGCTCAAAGAGGAAAAGGAACGGGGCATCTCCATTGATCTCGGCTTTGCCTATCTGGATTTGCCCAACGGCGAGCGGGTCGGAATCGTTGATGTGCCTGGTCACGAGCGTTTTATCCGCAATATGCTGGCCGGTGCCCAGGGGATAGACTTGGTGCTGTTTACCGTTGCCGCGGACGATGGTGTGATGCCCCAAACCGAGGAACATTTCGATTTTCTGCACCTGCTGGGTGTCCAAAAAGGCCTCTTCGTTATTACAAAAGCCGATATGGTGGGTCTCGAGCGGATTGAAGAGGTCCGGGAAGAAATCGAAATTTTGACGATTGACACCATTTTTGAAGACGCGCCCATCCTGCCGGTCTCCTCTATTACCGGCCAGGGCCTGGACAGCCTGCAACAGGAGATTGCGCGGCAGCTTGAAACCTATAGCCGGCCTTCTCAGCCCGGCTACTTTCGGCTGCCGGTCGACCGGGTCTTTACGCTCAAGGGACACGGGGTTGTTGTGACCGGGACCGCGCTGGCCGGAACGGTCCGCGAAGGTGAGACCGTCCGTGTACTTCCGATTCAGAGCGAAGCGCGCGTGCGTTCGCTCCAAGTCCACGGGGAGGATATGTCCGAAGCGCACTGGGGACAGCGGGTTGCGCTGAATCTGGTCGGACTGGATAAGGCGGATATAGCTCGTGGCCATGTCGTATGTCATCCCAAAGTCAGCATGACGACTCCCCGTTTTGATGCCAGCGTTGAAATTCGGCCGAGCGCGGGACGTGAGGTTGTGAACCACGAGCGGGTGCGCATTCACCTTGGCACGGCAGAAGTCATTGGGAAAATCATCCTGCTTGGTGGGCGTGAGGTCTTGCCGCCGAAATCGACGGCCCTGTGTCAAATTGTCGCCCAGGAGCCCCTGGTTGCCCTGCGCGGGGACCACTTCGTGCTACGAAATCAAACCGCGCAAGGGACCTTGGGGGGCGGAGTGGTGGTGAACCCTTTTGCCCAACGCCACCGTAAGGCGGAAACCCAGGTCACGGAACGCTTGTATGCCCTGCAAACCCGAGACCTGCGTGAGGCCTGCCACGCCTATCTGGAAGTCTGCCCGCAGTTTGCCGTCCGGCTGGACGAGATTTACCACGGGGTGAACGCCCGCGAAGAGGAAATTACTGCCCTGCTTGCAGACGATGAGGCGATTCTGCCTTTTCCTGATGCCCAGCATCCCGAAGCCTATTCCATTGCGACAAAGTGGCGGCGGTTGGTTGCTGCCGTCGACAAGATGCTGGCCGTCTTTCACGCCCAGACCCCGCTGGCCCAGGGGATGGAAATGGAGTCGGTGCGGAGCCAATTGCCGTTTAGCCTGACCCCCAAGATTTTTCGGGTTGTGGCCGAACGGCTTATTGCGGAGGGGGTTGTCGCTCGCCACGAGAGCCTGCTGCGTCTGCCGTCCCACGCCGTCTCGTTGAGCCAGGAAGAGCAGGCCATCGCCGCTCGGCTCGAACGGCTCGTGCAAGACGGACAATTCACCCCACCGGACACGAAGGGGCTGGCGGAGTTGCTGCAACTTCCTCGTAAGCGGCTGAACGATTTCTTAGGGGTGCTTGAGTCACGGGGCGCGCTGGTCAAAATCACACCGGACTTCTACATCAGTGGAACAGTGCTGGGTCAAGCGAAGGAGGCACTGACTGACTACGTGACGACTCACGGAGAAATTACCGCGGCCATATTCCGCGACCTGCTCGATATTAGCCGAAAAACCGCTATTCCTCTGCTGGAATACTTCGACCGTAGCGGCCTCACGGTCCGAGTCGGTGATGTACGCAAGCTGCGGAAAACCTAGGAGAAAACGATCGCTTGGGCTGTGTATGGAGCGAATGGACGCTCGAAGGAGAGCGCTCAGAGAGGGAGGGGGAATGCCATGACCGCAAATTCCTTTACCGTCATGGCATTCCAGTAAGCAAGAAGGCTCACTCAAGAGCCCGTGCCCCAATCGGGGCCTATCCACCACCACCTCCACAACCACCACATGTCCCCAAGGTAAACGAATTGGAATCATATTTCAAGTGCTGGATTAAATTTTTATTCTAACCAATGACGAAGAAAGAAAAATGGATATTCTTTTATGGTAGAAAACCCGCTAGGCCGAACGAACGGCAGGTGTTGAATCAGCAATTTGGAGAGGCGGGCCGGTAGCTTGTGCGATACGAACTTTTTCTGAGTCTGCGTTATCTGCGAGCCAGACGGCGCGAGGTGTTTATCTCGTTAATCACCATGATTTCCATGGTTGGAGTCATGATTGGCGTGATGACGCTGAACATCGTCTTGGCGGTGATGACGGGATTTGAAGAAGATTTACGAGACCGCATTCTGGGCTTTAATCCGCACGTCGTGATTTCCAGCTTGCAGGGTTTTGTGGACGGATATGCGGAGGTGGTTGACGCGGTGAGTCAGGTGCCCGATGTGGTTGCCGTGGCGCCGTTTGTTTACGGTCAGGTGATGGTCAGTGCGGGACAGAGTGTGTCTGGCTCGCTTGTGCGTGGAGTAGACCCCTCGTTGGCCAGTGCGGTGGTCGATATTGATGCGCATCTGTCTTTTGGTGAAGTCGACCAGCTCGGCCAAAAACAGGAGTTGACGTTTCAGACTGAGGAAACAGTCCAAACGGTTCATCTCTCCGGTGTGCTCGTCGGGCATGAGTTGGCTCGTCAAATTGGCGTCTTTGTGGGCGACCCGATCAATATCATTTCTCCGCTGAGCACGACTCCCGGTCCCCTTGGCGTTGTCCCCAGGGTCAAGCGCTTTGTGATTGTCGGGGTGTTTGACGCGGGCATGTTTGAATACGATAGCGCCTTGATCTATATGTCGCTCGCCGATGCGCAACAGTTTTTTACCCTTGGCGAACAGGTGACCGGTATTGAGGTAAAGATCCGCGATGTGTATCAAGCCCAAACGGTCGCCCGCGAGTTAGAAAGCGTGTTGGGATTCCCCTACACGACCCGGGACTGGACCGAGGTGAACAGCAATATTTTTGCCGCGCTGAAACTTGAAAAGGTTGTCTACTTTATCGTGCTCCTGCTCATCGTCCTGGTTGCCGCGTTCAATATTATTGCCACGCTGATCATGGTGGTCATGGAAAAACGTAAGGATATCGCGGTGTTGAAGTCCATGGGAGCAACGGGTAACGCCATCAGCCGCGTCTTTATCTATAAAGGCCTCATCATTGGTGTTGTCGGGACGCTTATGGGCACGCTGCTGGGTTGGGTCGGCTGTTGGCTGCTGGACCGCTATGAGTTCATCGAACTCCCGAAAGACGTTTTCTATGTTTCGACCCTGCCGGTGAAAATGTATGCGGAGAATTTTTTCATTGTTGGGGTCGCGTCCGTGGTTATCTGTTTGCTCGCCACCATCTATCCCGCGCGTCAGGCCGCGCGATTGGCGCCGGTCGAGGTCATTCGCTACGAGTAAGGAACGGACCGCCGAGAAATGGCATATCTCCTCCAGGCAACGCAGCTCAGCAAACAGTACGGAGAGGGGGAACACGCGGTTCGTGTACTGGAAAAATTGGACCTCGCCCTGCGGCCGGCCGAACGGGTTGCTATCATTGGAGAATCCGGAGTGGGGAAGAGTACGCTGCTGCATATTCTAGGCACGCTCGACCGTCCTACCTCAGGACATGTCACGCTCGACGGTCAGGACCTGTTCAGCCTGCCCGAAGGAGAACTGGCCGCCTTACGCAACCGAGAGATTGGATTTGTCTTTCAACTGCATCATCTCCTGCCGGATTTTAGTGCTCTTGAGAATGTGATGATGCCAGGGCTGATCGCCGGACTGAGCCAGGAGGAGGCTCGTACCCGTGCCGCTAAGATATTGGAGCGGGTCGGTCTGTCTGCCCGGCTGAGCCATCGGCCGGGAGAATTATCCGGGGGAGAACAGCAACGGGTAGCGGTTGCGCGTGCCCTGGTCCTGGAGCCTCGGCTGGTGCTGGCAGACGAGCCGACCGGCAATCTTGACCCTGCGACCGGCGAGGGGGTGCTGCGCTTGCTGCTCGCGTTGAATCAGGCCATGGGCGTGGCCATGATTGTTGTCACGCATAGCGAAAAACTTGCCGCAACGATGGATCGGACACTGCGTCTCAAACATGGAATACTCACCGAGGTAGGTCAAGGAGACGGGACATCTTGACCGGAGCTATAATAAGGGTGTGTATTTGCGAACCGATGTCGCTTGTGAAGATGGTCACTCAGACACGAAAGGAGGTGGGTAATAGAGAGTGGTCAGGCCCTAGTTAGTGTATGACTAGTCACCACATGGCCCATGCGCTTGGAGTAATCCGAGGGTATGAAGCGGCCATGAAAGTCTAAGGAGGTGGCCAATCATCGGCCAAATCCGGGCAAGGTGAACGGTTGGTAAGGCAAACGAAAGTGAACTGCTGGCAGAAGCTTCGAGATAAGTTAGGCGGTCGAAATGATGATTGACACGACCGTGTTGGGACATAGAACAGCGGGTATATGCACCGCTGACGAAAGAGAAGTTTGCTTCTACTCTCTAGATACACCGTCGTCCCCGGAGTACAGGCAGTGCCTACATCAACCACAACACTTCACATGCGGAACGGGATAACCCTGATGGAGTCCTCGCAAGAGGTAAGCCGCGAGTAATCAACGCCGAATCCTCCAGCAGGAGTAGGAACGCGCAAGAAGCGAAGGCCGGTAGCCGAAAGGCAACGGGAAAAAACTGTAGCAGCAATTAGGCTGGACAGCATAACCGACCGGATAGGGATATACCCGAGACGAAAGTCTGCTGACGTGCGTGTGGTGGAATGTCCATAGAACGGAGTAAAGGAAACTCACTATGACTGACGCGAAGATTTCTGAAAAGAAAAGCGAGGTTATAGCGCGAGATTGGCAGAGCATTGACTGGTGCAAAAACAATCATATCGTGCGTGACCTGAGACACCGCATCTATCGGGCCTCTCGGCAAGGCAACCGCCGTAAGGTACGGAGCCTACAGCGTCTCATGTTGAAATGCACCGCCAATCGGGAGCTAAGCATCCGAAAGGTGACGCAACAGAACAAAGGGCGCAACACTGCCGGTGTGGACGGCAAGACAGTCACAACGGCGGCTGAACGCTCACAGCTCATGGTCGAACTCTCAACCTACGAGCCGTGGAAAGCCCAGCCGGTTAAACGAGTGTTCATTCCAAAAGCAAATGGCAAACAGCGTCCCCTGGGAATACCAACCATTCTCGACCGCAGTATGCAAGCCGTGGTCAAGAACGCCTTAGAACCAGAATGGGAAGCCCAACAGGAACCATGCAGCTATGGGTTCCGACCGGGCCGCAGTTGCCATGACGCAATAGCCCGCATTTATCTCATTTCTCGACCAAACAAGAATAAGAAATGGGTGGTCGATGCGGACGTTACTGGCGCTTTTGATAATATCCAGCATGAGACGGTGCTTGACGCACTCCGGGGATTCCCTGGAAAACGTCTTATCAAAGCATGGCTCAAAGCGGGAATAATGCAGAAGCAAAAATGGTCACAAACCGAGATAGGCACTCCACAGGGGGGCGTGATTTCCCCCTTGCTTCTCAACATTGCCCTGCATGGGATGGAGCAGGCCGTAGGTGTCAAGTGGCGCAAACATAAGCACACCAGCAACCTACAAGGCCCACGCGCCTTAGTACGATATGCCGATGACTTTATAATCTTCGCAGAAAGCGAAGCAGACGCACATCAAGCAAAGGCCGATATAACGCACTGGCTTCAGGAACGCGGACTCACATTGAATGAGGAAAAGACGAGAATTACCCACCTAAAAGACGGGTTCAACTTCTTAGGGTTCAACGTGCGACACTATCCAGTCACAAACACAAAGACCGGATGGAAGCTCCTTATCAAACCCACACCAGAAGCGGTACACAGCTTCATTCACCGCCTCAAGCAAGAATGGCGGGCACTAGTCGGCCAGAATGCAGACAGAGTAGTGAGCAAGCTGAACCCAATCCTGAGAGGGTGGGGGAATTACTTCCGCATAGGGATTTCACAAGAAATCTTTACCGGAATTGATAACTGGATGTTCCAGAGAGAATGTCGATGGATCAACCATACCCACCCCAACAAGGGCAATCGTTGGAAACGCAAAACCTATTTTGGCAGAAGGGCAGAAGGACGAAATGACCACTGGGTATTTGGCGGAGAACAGTATTACGTACTCAAACTCCGATGGATACCAATACAGCGTCATCAAATGGTCGTTTTTGACTACTCACCTGATAACCCAGACTTGGCCAGATACTGGAATAAAAGAAACCAGAGGAAAACGTACCGACTTCCGACCCGACGCCAACGGGCATTAGCTAAACGACAACAGGGCAGATGCCCACATTGTCACGACAGCTTACACAATGATGAAGAGTTGCAAACTCACCACATCATCCCACAGGCCAAAGGCGGACAGGACATTATGAGAAACCTGGAACTCGTACACCGAGACTGTCATCGTCAGAAACATTACAAGGCGATGCACTCTGCTTGAGCCGTGTGCGGTGAAAGTCGCACGCACGGTTCTGAGGGGGGGGAGAAGCCGTAAGGTTTCTTCCCTACCCGGCGAGGGGAAGAGGGAGGGGCTGTGGTCAAGACGCTTTTGATGTAAAAACTCTCATATTTGTCACTTCCCCGGCTCCTCTCAGTGAGGGTGCGAAGGGGATTGCTGCCTTTACAATGGGAGGTGATTTTGGTAGGGGGAAGGGCGGTCTCAAAGGCAGACGCGACACACATGGCTCGCACATTTCTCGTAATTACTAGCATATGTCTATTCCTTTGCTCCGGGCTCCTGGGGATTGCATCCCCTGCCCCGGCTGACGACGCCGAACTCTCGGAAGAGTATATTCCCGACACCCTTCCTGACGATGTCTTTGAAGTGGATGAATTTGAAGCCGAGACGTTGCTTGAAGAAGAGGGAATCGAAGACGGTGACGAATCCGGGGTAGAAGTGGTCGAAGCAGATGAATTGGAAGACGACACACTCGAATTGGCTCAGCCTGAGGAGCCGGTCGACATTGTCGATACCATTGTGATTGGCGGCAATGATCGTGTCGAGGAAGAGGCGATTCGCATCCGGACCTCTGCTCTGCCTGGCACCGCGTTGAATCGGGATACGGTCGATGCTGATATTCGGTCCATTTATGACATGGGATTCTTCCATAATGTGGAAGCGCGGTTTGAGCGAGAAGACGGCCGTAACGTCTTGACGTATTGGGTCAGTGAGCGGCCACTCATTCGCGAAGTCCTCTTCGAAGGAAATAAGAAGCTCGACAAAGAAGCGCTTGAGGTCGCGCTGAAAATTCATCCTCGTACCATTCTCAACCCCGTCCGCATCAGGCGGGGGATAGAAGACGCCAAAAAAGCCTATGAGGAAAAAGGGTATCTAGACACCGATATCTCGTATCGGGCCGAGCAGGTCGGTCCGGGAGAAGCCGCGGTGACCTTTACGATCGAGGAACAGAAGCCGACCGGCATCGCCCAAATCCATTTTGAGGGGAATGAGACGTTTGAAGACGCACGGCTGCAATCCATTATGGCGACTCGCAAGAAGAGTTTTTTATCTCGCTTCACGAGTATGGGGACGCTCAACCGAGAAGCGCTCAAGACGGACACGGAGCGGATTACTGCTTATTACTACGATAATGGCTATATCAACGTCAAAGTCGATGAGCCGAAAATCGAACGCCATGATGACGGGATGCATGTGACTATTCGGATCGATGAGGGCGAGCAATATACCCTTGGCGAAGTGCATATTGTCGGCGATTTCCCTGGGAGTGAAGACCAGGCTCTGCGGGCGGTTGCCCTGGTAGAAGGCGAGGTCTTTAAGGCCAGCAATCTCCGAGAGGACGTCTTTCGGTTAACCGGATATTTCAGCAACCACGGCTTTGCTTTTGTGAACGTTGAGCCGGAAACCCAGGTCGAGCAGGACGACAGCGTCGTCAATATCTCATATCGGGTTGATAAAGGACCGGAAGTCTATATCGACCGGATTGACATTGCGGGCAATACTAAGACACGCGACAAAGTCATTCGGCGAGAATTGCGTATTGCCGAGCAGAGCAAGTTCAACGCCACCAGAATAGAGCACAGCCGTGCCCGGGTACAGCGACTCGGGTTTTTCCAGGATGTGAATGTTGCCACGCGCCGGGGGGCGCGGAGCGATCTGCTCAATGTATTGGTCGATGTCAAAGAGACCCAAACCGGAGCTTTCAGTATTGGGGCCGGATTTAATACCGCGACCAGTCTCATTGGCTCTGCCCGTATTCAGGAAACGAATCTCTTTGGGTATGGCCATCAGTTTGTGATCAGCGGCAATATGGGCAGCCGGTATCGGAACTCGACCGTTAGTTGGACTGACCCCTATTTCTTGGATACCCATCTGACCCTTGGGACAGAAGTCTTTGACTGGCGCTTTGCGTTTGAGGATTTTGACCGTGGCGGGACGGGCGGCGGGGTACGGCTCTTCTACCCCATTGACGAGTTGGGGCTCAAAACCCTGTGGGGCTTCCCTCTGCAGGATGTGGATATTGGTATGCAATACCAGTGGGAAAAATCCAAGATCAACAATTTTGAACCGATTGCTCCTGATGCGGTCCGGGCCGAAAAGGGGACCCAAATCACGAGCAGAATTACGCCAACCCTTCGGCGCAATACCCTCAATAACCTCATGGATCCGACCGCCGGCTCCTATCAACAAATCAATTTCAGTCAGGCCGGTCTTGGCGGAGATGCGACGTATAGTAAGGCGGAACTTCAGGCCCAGTTTTTCTTCCCGGTCTATCGCAACCCGCGCTTCGGGGAATTGGTCTGGATGTCGAATAACTTCTTTGGGTATGGGGTGGGTGATATTGATTTTACGGATGAACCCGTTATCGGCGGGGAGGCTGAAAAAATCCTGGAGGACGACCTCCCGCTGTTTGACCGCTACTTCCCCGGTGGACTGCACTCCATCCGGGGATTTGGCGAACGGAGTTTAGGGCCGCGTCGGCCTGTCACGGTTTTGATTAATGATAGAGAGGCGCCCAACGGGATACGCGCAGAAACGTATCATCGGCCGATTGGCGGCAGCCAACAGTTGACGTTCCAGAATGAGCTGCGTTTTCCGATTGTGAAACAACTGAACCTGAGGGGCGCAGTCTTTAGCGATATCGGTAATGCCTTTACGGCCGAGCAAGGCGTTGACCTTGGAGATTTACGTTACTCGGTCGGGGCCGGGATCCGTTGGAAGTCGCCGTTTGGACCCATCCGGATCGACCTGGCCAAGGCGCTCAACGCGAAAAAAAATGAGCGGACCAGCAATATTCACTTTTCGTTCGGTGGCGCAACTGGCGGGATTGGCGGCGGACGAGGCCGGTATGGCGGGTTGTATTAGTCTGAAGGTGTGACCCGCAGGTCCGTGTGTCCGTCTCTACGCCCAGGGAGACGTTTGGATCAAGCACTCTAACAATGGAGAGAGATATGTATTGGAAAAAAATCATTTGTGTCGCTGTGAGTCTTGGTTTTCTCCTCTTCCCTTATAGTGGTGAAGGGGCTGACGACATCAAGGTCGGCTATGTGGACCTCCAGATTGCGCTGAATACGTCGAGCGCCGGAAAAAAAGCGAAAGACACTTTTAAGGCCGAAGTGGGGCGGATGGAACGAAGGCTCGAAAAGCGCCGGGAAAAAGTCGAAAAGCTCAAGGAGGAGCTTGAGAAAAAAGCTCTCTTGCTCCGGGACGACGAACGGATTGCGTTGCAGCGCGACTACCGTCAGGAACTGCGTGACTTTGAACGTCTGTATAAAGATTCCCAGGAGGAACTCAAGATCAGAGACCGCGAACTGACCGCGCGCATCCTGGTTGAACTCCGCCAAGTTGTCAACGACCTTGGCGAACAGGGGAGTTATTCAGTTATTCTCGAGGGCAATAACACGGTTGTGCTGTACGGCTCAAAAAGCATCGATCTGACTGAGTCGGTCATCGAAGCCTATAATAAAAAAGGCACCAAGATCTCTTTTAAAAACTAAGAGACGGCTGTGTGCTCACCGTCACATGGATCATCCCACTGTCGCTGCTGTTCTCCCCCATCGCTACCCGTTCCTCCTCGTTGACCGGGTGGTAGAAATCTCAGCCGGGAAACGTATCGTCGCACTCAAAAACGTGACGATCAACGAGCCTTTCTTTGTCGGGCACTTCCCCGACCGACCGCTTATGCCCGGCGTGCTCATCTGCGAAGCCGTCGTGCAGACTGGCGGCATTCTGGCGCGGTCGTCCGTCGATCCTGCCGCAGAGACCGCTGTTCCTTCCCAGTTGCCGGCCCAGTCGCCGCATCGGCTCGCGATGTTGACCGGGCTCGACCGCGTTCGCTTTCGACGCCAGGTTGTTCCTGGCGATCAGCTGTTGATGGAAGTGGAGATCCTGCGCCGTCGTGGCACGTTCTGGAAAATGCAGGGAACCGCTCGGGTTGACGGGCAGGTCGCGGCGGAACTCGAATTTACGGTTGTTGATGTGGACCAGGAAAGCGAGACGCCGGCGTGAGTACCGAGACCGTGATCCATCCGTCGGCGGTGATCGCGCCTGGCGCAGAGTTTGACCACGGGGTCCAAGTCGGACCCTATGCGGTGGTTGGCCCGCGGGTTCGTATTGGCCGGGATTCCAGCATCGGACCGCATAGCGTGATTGAGGGGCGCACGACGATTGGCTGCGAGAACACCATTTTTCAATTCGCGAGCGTCGGGGCCATTCCGCAGGATAAGAAATATCAGGGGGAGGACAGCAGTCTCACTATTGGTGATCGCAATATCATCCGCGAATTCGCCACCTTAAATATCGGCACTACCGGCGGCGGGATGGTAACGCGGATCGGGAATGATAATCTCTTCATGGTCTACTCCCATGTGGGGCACGACTGTCAGATCGGAAACAATGTGATTCTGGCGAACTGTGCGACCCTGGCCGGCCACGTCATACTCGAAGATTATGTTGGCGTGGGTGGGCTAGCTGCCATCCATCAGTTTACGCGTATTGGGGAGTCGGCTTATCTTGGTGGGGGGGCGATGGTCTCCCTTGATGTGCCGCCGTACTGCATGGCCCAGGGAGATCGAGCCCGTCTGTTTGGCCTGAATCTCATCGGACTCAAACGGCGCGGGTTCAGCGAGGCACAACTGAGCGCCCTTAAAAAAGCCTATCGGACGTTTTTCGCCGAGGGACTGACGCTTAAAGAAGCGACCGACCGCACCCGCCAGGAACAGGTGGCATCGCCCGAGGCCGTTCATTTGGCGGAGTTTATTGCCAGCTCACAGCGGGGTATTTGTCGTCCGCGGCGGAATGCCGGCCAAGAGGGTGAGGATGATCTTGGCTAACCGCGTAGTGGCCGTATAGCGAGCGTCCGCATCCATGGCCCGTCTCGGTCTCATTGCGGGGAATGGACAATTCCCGCTCATCTTCTGCGCAGCGGCCCGCGCAGAAGGGGTTGAGGTTGTTGCGGTTGCGCACCAGGGGGAAACGCCTCAGGCCATCAGCGACCACGCGTCCCATGTCACCTGGGTACGGGTCGGGGAACTCGGGAAAATTATTACAACCTTCCACGAGGCCGGGGTGACTCAAGCCGTCATGGCCGGAGGCATCTATAAGACCGGTGCCATGACACAGATACAGCCCGATACACGGGGGATGGCTTTCATTAGTAAACTGCCGAGTCTGAAGGACGATGTGATCCTGCGAGGGGTGGCCCAGGAGCTTGAAGACGAGGGGATTACGATTGTCGAATCCACCCGCTTCCTCTCGTCTCTCGTGCCTCAGGAGGGGATATTGACCCGTACCGAGCCGAATGCGCAGCAGTGGCAGGATATCCGGCTCGGTGTTGCGGTAGCCAAAGAGATCGGTCGCTGGGATATCGGGCAGAGCGTTGTCGTCAAGCGGGGCACGGTCCTGGCGGTTGAAGGCGTTGAGGGCACAAACGCCGCTATTCGGCGCGGCGGCACATTGGGTGGGCAGGGTAGTGTTGTGGTCAAAGTCAGCAAGCCACAGCAGGATTTGCGTTTTGACGTTCCGGCCGTTGGACCCGATACCATTACGGTCATGCACGAGGTCAAGGCTGTTGTTTTAGCCATTGAGGCTGGCAAGACGCTCATGATAGAGCGCCCGGCGCTGCTGGCGCGAGCCCAGGACACAGGGGTCCGGGTGGTTGCGGTGGGAGTACAAACGACTGAGGAGAGGCCTGAGTAAACATGCTGCGACGATTCATGGTTCTATCCGTTATCTCTTCCCTTCTCCTGACCGGGGGGGTCATACACGTGGCCTGGGCGGGAATTCATGCGGTCTTAGAGAATCCGGGCGGGGACCAGTTTGTGAGCGGTGTTCGGCTCATTTCCGGCTGGGCGTTTGCGGTCTCTGATGACCCCGGCAATCCGGTTGCACTGCCCGTTACCATTCAGCTTTCCATTGATGGTCAGGGCTACGGTGAGATTCCCTGTTGTGTTGATCGAGGAGATGTCCGGGAGGAGCATGGCGAGCACGCGCTCAAGAGCGGTTTCGGGCAGGTGTTTAATTTCGGTGAACTCAGCGGCATCGGAGAAGGCTCGGAGGAGAGGGGAGCGGACCAGGCGAAGGGACAACATACGGTTCGCATTACAATATCCGCCGAGGGCGTTGAGAGTGAAATTATCGAACACACCGTGACCGTCGTCCGCCCGGCCGGCTATAGATTCCTTGAGCTTCCGAGTTTGATCGGCTCCACCAGTCACGAAATCAACCCTGAAACGCAGGAGCTTCTGCTCCAGAACGTCACTTTTCGTGATAAGCACAGCAATGAGCGGGCGTCGGGCGAACTCTGGTTAAAATGGCAGGACAATATCCAGCAACTGGCCGTGGTCGGCTCACGGATACTAACGACGGGGGAAGATGTGACCCCGGTCGAGGAGGACGAGACCACAAGCGAGGAGGGCGAGACTTCAGTCGGGGAGGAGGAGGCTTCGGACGAAGAGAATGAGACGGCAGGCGGCGAGGATGACACCGCAGACGAAGATGCTGGTGGGATCACCGCGGTCTTTGAAAATCCACCGCCGCTGGAAGCGACGGTTGTGACCCAGGTCACGGCAGGCGGGATCGGGCTGGTGTCCGGTTGGGCGTTCACCAGAAACCCCGATGCCGAGATCGATCGCGTTTTGCTGCGGATAGACGGCGATACACCGACCGAGGTTGGGGAGGAAATTCCGTGCTGCTCGGACCGGCCTGATGTCAGCGAGGCTTTCCCCGCGGTGGCACCACCGAACACCGGCTTTGGCGGCCTCACCAATTTCAATCGGATTCCCAGCGGCGCGCGGACCATTGGCGTCGAAATCCGGGACACTGCGGACCCGGCTGAATCGCGTATTTTCGACCACGATGTCTCTGTGGTCCGACTGGGAAATGCTGAGTTTCTCGACGAATTTACGCTGACCGAAGAGAGCAGTGTAACAGTGACCGGCTCGTTATTAACCCTTCAAGATGTGGATATCAAGGCCAAGGGTGAGGATGAAACAATGACGGTGGACGCCGGATTTCTCTGGAGTGAGAGCTGCCAGTGTTTTCTGCCCTGGCCCCTGTGTGGCAACGGCGGGCGAGACGTTGGAGAGGAGTGTGACGGGACGGCGTATGGAGAGCTGAGCTGTCAGGCACTTGGGTTTGGTGAAGGCGACCTGAGTTGTTTCAGGGACGAGGAGGACGACCACGACTTCTGCATACTCGATACGAGTGCATGTGAGGAGGGGGATGGAGCCAAGGCCTATGTAACCCTGGTGAATGACAACGCCGTGGCTGTCGTCAGGGCGGACACGAACGAAGTGACTCAGACGATCCCGGTTGGTGACCGCCCACGCGGCATCGCGGTCAGCCCGGACGGACAGGAAGCGTATGTCGCGAATGCGGATGATAACACGGTGTCGGTCATCAACACTGCCTCAAAGACGGTCGTGGCGACAATCCCGGTTGGCGATGAGCCGCAGGGGGTTGCCTTTGCTCCGGATGGAGCCACCGCCTATGTGACGAATATTGAAGACGACACTGTTTCCGTTATCGATACCGCCACACGGACCCAGACAACCACCATCGCGGTGGGCCGGAGTCCGCAATCCATTGCTGCTGCCGTCACCCCGAATGGGCCACGAGCCTATGTGCCGAACTTTGACGATGACACCGTCACCGTGATTGACCTGACGACGCATACCTCACTGCCCGACCCGCTTGCGGTCGGAGAGGGGCCGCTCGGGGTGGCGGTCAGCGTGGACGGGACGCGTGTCTATGTGGCGAATTTCGGTGCCATTGATACCGACAAGGGCGATGACAACGGAGACACGGTCTCCTTTATCGACACCGCAACGAACACCGTCGTTGATACCAACCCTGATGAAGACGGGGTACAGCATCTGCAAGTCGGTGTGCAGCCTGCCGGGATAGCCGTGATACCGGAAACGGCGCTGGAACTCGTGAAAAAAGAGCTGAAGGCGGATGCTTTTGTCGCAAACTTCCTTGACGCAACCGTATCGGTGATAACGGAGGCGGACATTAATCCGGAGCTCAGCACCCCGTCTTTTAATGTGGCGTTTAATCCGCGCTTCAATGCGGTGGATAACGAACCGTACGCCATCGCGATTACGCCAAACGGCCTGCGGGGCTATGTGACGTTGTTCGGCTCCCGAAAGGACGAGGGCGAGATCGTCCAGGTCTTCAGTACGCTTGCTCAACAAGTTGTCGCCACGATTAAGGTCGGGAAGAAGCCGTTTGCCATTGCCATTGGCCCGCAATAGGGGCTGTCTACGAGTTGACGCCTACCGGAGAACATGGCAGTATTTCTGCACTAACGTATTGACCCAACCTTCATTCGTTCGATGCCGTGGGGCCGTAGCTCAGTTGGGAGAGCGCTTGAATGGCATTCAAGAGGTCGTGAGTTCAATTCTCATCGGCTCCACTTTTCCCCTCTCTTTTTTGGTAGTATACCAAGCCGGTCCAGGACCGGGCGAGTCCTACGCCTCGGAGCGGATGATCGTGTCCCGTTTGGCTGATATTCTCCGTAAGAATCAGACGACTGATGTATACGTTTCTGCTCCCCGCCTTCACCTCTGATACGTTCTCGTGCAATGAATGGGGGAGAAAAGGAGCCGGAGAGGGAGATACCTGATAGTGCATACCCGCGTCTTGATCGCTAATCGTGGCGAAATCGCCATTCGCATTGCCAAATCCGCAACGGCCTTGGGCCTGGAATCGGTCGGGGTGTATCCGGCCATTGATGCGTTTTCACTGCATACCCGCTGTATGACGGAAAGTCATGAGATCGGTACGGCGGCAGACGCCGTTGAGGCATATTTGAACGCGGACGCACTCGTGCAGACCGCCAAATCCCACAGTTGTGACTGTCTGCACCCTGGCTATGGTTTCTTGTCCGAGAACGCTGCTTTTGCCGCGTTGTGCGCCGCCGAGGGCATCACGTTTATCGGTCCGTCGCCGGAGACGCTGGCCTTATTCGGCGATAAAGTCAGAGCGCGTGCGCTTGCCAAGTCGCTGGATATCCCCGTCGTACCCGGGAGCGACGAACCCATAGGCTCAGCGCGAGAAGCAGAGACGCTGGCCCGCGAGCTTGGTTATCCCGTGATGCTCAAAGCCGCAGCCGGGGGCGGGGGGCGCGGTATGCGAGCCGTCGAAAGGGCCGAGCAGATGGCCGAGGCATTTGAGCGCTGCCGCAGCGAGGCCCAGGCCGCATTCGGTGACGGAGCCGTCTTTCTCGAAAGACTGATCGCTCGGCCCAGGCATATCGAGGTCCAGATTCTGTCGGACTCCGAGGGCAATGTCATCCATCTGCACGAACGCGACTGCTCGGTCCAATTGCGCCATCAGAAGGTCGTTGAGGTGGCTCCCGCTCCGGGGTTGGACCCCACGCTGCGAGAGCGTATGCTCACCGATGCGATCACCCTTGTGCAAGCGGCCGCGTATGTGAATGCCGGTACGGTCGAGTTCCTGGTCTCGCCCGAGACTGGCGAGTATTTTTTTATTGAATGTAATCGCGGGTTCCGGTTGAGCATTCGGTCACCGGACAGGTCACCGGGATTGGTTTGGTCGAGGCCCAGTTTCGTATCCCCCCAGGTGGAACGCTCGCCTCCCTCCGGCTTGGTGACCAGCAAGCAGT